>NZ_JBHTTQ010000004.1:0-177929 GCF_042794475.1 Streptomyces sp. NPDC056527 | reverse complement strand
GCCCTTGGAGCGCTTGTCGGGGTCGGTGACGGCCATCACGGTGTAGTACTCGCTGACGCCGGCGTTGGTGATCCAGCGCTTGACGCCGTTGAGGATCCAGAAGTCGCCGTCGCGCACGGCGCGGGTCTTCATGCCGGCCGCGTCGGAGCCGGCGTCCGGCTCGGACAGGGCGTAGGAGAACATCGCGTCGCCCTTGGCGAGCGGGCCCAGGTACTTCTTCTTCAGCTCCTCGGAGCCGGAGAGGATCACCGGGAGCGAGCCGAGCTTGTTCACGGCCGGGATCAGCGAGGACGAGCCGCAGGCGCGGGCGACCTCCTCGATCACGATCACCGTCGCGAGCGCGTCCGCGCCAGCGCCGCCGTAGCTCTCCGGGACGTGCACCGCGTGCAGGTCGGCCGCCACGAGCGCGTCCAGCGCCTCCTGCGGGAACCGGCCCTCCTCGTCGACCGCGGCGGCGAACGGCGTGATCTTCGCCTCGGCCAGCGCACGGACCGTCTCCCGGAGCATGTCGTGCTCCTCGGACGGGCGATACAGGTCGAAGTCCTTGCCCATGATGGCGAGCTCCCCTAAGGCTTGTGGCACTGAGTACCCTCAGCAAAACACACTCAGTGCCATGATGCCAGTGGCTTGGTGGGGCCCGACCGATTCGGGCACCGGGCGTCGGTCCGGCGGGGGAGTGCATCGGGCGCCGGCGACCGGCCGTCGCGGGCACCGAAGCGCCCGTCGGCGAGCGGACGTGGCCGGATGCCGCGACGGACGGTGCGCCGCCGCGCTCGCGGACGCGGATGTCCCGATCGGCTTCGTGATCAGCGGCTGAGCGTCACCGCGGAAGCGAGGACACCTCACCGACCGCGGCGAGCAGTTCGAGAGGGAACTCCGGGTCCGCCTGGCCGATGGCCAGGGACAGCAGGCGGTCGGAGAGGGGCGGGTGCCACACCCGCATGGTGCCGGCCACATCGCTCAGGAAGCTCGGCGGCTCAGGGGCGACGTGGCGCTGGTCCGGATCGTCGACGCCGAGGTACGGCCACAGGTCGACCGTGGTCGGGCTGCCCCAGCGGGCGGTCAGGGCATCGGTCAGTGCGGCGAGGTCGGCGTCCAGCTCCTGCTCGGCCGCCTCGACGATCTCCTCGCTCCGGTCGTCCCGGAAGTCCCGGCTCCGCCGCAGTACGGCCACGTGATGGCCCGGCCCGCTCCACCCGCCCTCGCCGATGCCGAGCCTGCCCTCCTGCTCGGTGAACGGCAGGGCGGCCAGTTCGTCGACGATCGACAGCTGGGACCGCTCCTGGCTCGGCATGGGCGCAGCCTGGTCGCGGTCAACGGCCGCGTGAGGTACGGAAGGTGCGGCGGTACGTGTCCGGGGGTACGCCGATCGTGCGGTTGAAGTGGCGGCGCAGGGTCGTGGCCGTGCCCATGCCCGTCGCCTCCGCGATCGCGTCGACGCTGTCCCCCGTCGTCTCCAACAGCTCTTGGGCGCGCCGGATCCGCTGGGTCAGGAGCCATTGGAGCGGCGTGGTGCCGGTCACCGCTCTGAAGTGGCGGCCGAGGTTGCGCGAACTCATGTGCGCGCGGCGGGCCAGGTCCTCCACGGTCAGGGCCTGGTCGAGGCGTTCTGTCGCCCAGGCGAGAAGCTCGGCGACGGGGTATCCGCCGCCCGAGTGCGGCCCGGAGCCCGGAGAGGCGCGGTCGTCCAGCGCGGGCACAGGCGCGGTGACGAACTGGGCCTGGCCGCCCGCCCGATGGGGAGGCACGACCAGGCGGCGCGCGACGGTGTTCGCGATCGCCGAGCCGTGGTCGAGGCGGACCAGGTGCAGGCACAGATCCATCGCGGCGGCCTTGCCCGCGGAGGTCAGCACGCTGCCGTTGTCCACGTACAGCACGTCCGGATCCACCTCGACCCGGGGGTACCGGGCGGCCAGGACGTCGGTGTGCGCCCAGTGCGTGGTGGCCCGTCGGCCGTCCAGCAGACCGGCGGCGGCCAGCACGAACGCGCCCGTGCACAGCGAGGCCACCCGCGCGCCCGCCTCGTGCGCCGCCCGCACCGCGTCGACCAGCTCGGCGGGTGGGTCCACGTCGACATCGGCCCACCCGGGCACGATCACCATGTCCGCGTCCGGGAGTCGGTCGAGCCCGTGGTCGGGCTCCATCCGGAACCTGCCGAACCGCACCGGGTCCGGCCCGCAGACGGTCACGTCGTACCAGGGGTCGGCCAGCCGGGACAGGTCGGCGCCGAACACCTCGTACGCCACGGAGAGTTCGAAGTGCAGCATTCCGTCGGTGACGGCCAGCGCGACAGTACCCATGTCCGAAATTGTACGGGGCGTGTCGTTCCGGACACTCGCACCCGTCACCACCCGCAGCAAGACTGTTCGCAGTTGAACAATCGAGCGCGGGGAGAACGCGATGAAGTCGGGTCACACGGTGACGGTGTTCGGTGCCTACGGACACACCGGGCGTTTCGTGGTGGCGGAGCTGCTGCGTCGGGGATTCGTGCCGATCCTGTCCGGTCGCGACGCGGCCAAGCTGCACGCCCTCGCGGCCTCCCACCAGGGACTCGAGGTCCGGCCGGCCGCGGTCGACGACACGGCCGCGCTCGACCGCGCGCTCGCCGGCGCGGACGCGGTGATCAACTGCGCCGGACCCTTCGCCTCTACCGCCGCCCCGGTGATCGAGGCGGCCCTGCGCGCCAGGATCCCGTACGTGGACGTGGCCGCCGAGATCGAGGCCAATCTCGACACGTTCGCGCACTTCGCGGAGCGCGCGACCGCCGCCGGAACGGTCGTGATCCCCGCGATGGCCTTCTTCGGCGGCCTGGGTGACCTGCTGGTCACCGCGGCGATGGGCGAGTGGACGACGGCCGACGAGGCCCACGTCGCGTACGGGCTGAGTGGTTGGCACCCCACCGCCGGGACCCGCACCGCCGGCGCGGTCTCCCGGGAGCGCAGGGACGGCCGACGCGTCGTGTACAGCGACGGGCGCCTGCAGTACCGCGACGACGCTCCGTCGACCCTGAAGTGGACCTTCCCCGAGCCGCTGGGGATCCGGTCGGTGATCGGGGAGTTCACCATGGCCGACGTCGTCACCGTCCCCAGTCACCTGGACATCCCCGAGGTGCGCACCTACATGACGGTCGAGGCGGCGCGGGATCTGTCGGCCCCGGACACCCCGGCGCCGACCGCGGTCGACGAGCACGGCCGTTCCGGACAGACCTTCCTCGTCGAGGTCCTCGTGCGCTCCGGCGGCGAGGAGCGGCGCGCGGTGGTCGGCGGTCAGGACATCTACGCCGTCAGTGCCCCGCTCGCGGTGGAGGCGGTCCACCACGTCCTCGCGGGGCGGACCAGGACGGTCGGTGTCGCCTCCGCCGGCGCGATCTTCGACGCGCCCGAGTTCCTGCGCGCACTGGCCCCGTACCTCTCGTTCGAACTGCGCCCGTAGGTTCCGTACCCCTCTCGCCCCCGCCACCGTGTCCTCGGTGGCGGGGGCGCGTGCGTTTCCGGGTGAATCGGGCGTCAGAGGGCGTATCCCCTGGTGCGGAAGTTGAAGCCCGGAAGGTCTTGACGGTGACCTTTGGCGAAAACTACGTTCTGATGCGCGGAAAACAACTTCCACTTTGTGGAAACGTCTAAAGCCTCCGCTCCCAACCTCCACCGGTCGCCGGGCCCCGTACGCGCTCCCTTCCCCCGAAGCGCGTCCCCACGGGCCCCGTCGCGACCACGAGCGAACACGTGAGGGCCGTTCGATGACTGCAGTGGATGCCCGGCCGCCCGAGACGGCCGACGGAGCCGCCAGTTCCGTTCTGTACACCTACGATCTGGCCCCCACGAAGAAGGAAGGGCGCCGCTGGGGCGCCTACAACGTCTTCACGCTCTGGGCCAACGACGTGCACAGCCTCGGGAACTACGCGTTCGCCATCGGCCTCTTCGCCCTCGGACTGAACGTATGGGGGATCCTGGCGGCCTTCGCGCTCGCGTCGGTCCTGCTCTTCCTGCTGCTGACGCTCTCCGGGTTCATGGGGCACAAGACGGGCGTCCCCTTCCCCGTCATGAGCCGCATCGCGTTCGGGATCAAGGGGGCGAAGATTCCGGCCGCCGTCCGAGGCATCGTCGCCATCGCCTGGTTCGGCATCCAGACGTACCTCGCGTCGGCCGTCCTCAGCGCCCTGCTGATCGCGATGTTCCCCGGGCTGCGCGCCCTGGACGCCGACTCACTGCTCGGCCAGTCGACCCTCGACTGGATCACCTTCCTCGCCCTGTGGGTCCTCCAGCTCGTCATCGTGAGCTACGGGATGCAGATGATCCGCAGGTACATGGCCTTCGCGGCGCCCACGACCCTCATCACCATGTGCGCGCTCGCGGTCTGGATGTTCGTCCGTGCCGACGCCTCCATCTCCCTGTCCATCGACGAACCGCTCATCGGCGGGGAGATGTGGCTGCAGATCCTCCAGGCCGCCGCGTTGTGGGTGGTGATCTACGGGACGTTCGTACTGAACTTCTGCGACTTCACCCGGTCCGCCAAGAGCCGAGGCTCCATCGTCCGCGGCAACGTGATCGGCATCCCGCTGAACATGCTGTTCTTCGCCGTCATCGTGGTGGTCCTCAGCGGGGCGCAGTTCAAGCTCGACGGACACGTCATCACCAGCCCCACGGACATCGTCCGGACCCTTCCCAACATGGCGCTCCTGGCAACGGCCTCGCTCGCCCTCATCGCGCTGACGGTCGCGGTGAACCTGCTGGCCAACTTCGTCGCGCCGATCTACGCCCTCATCGACCTCTTCCCGCGTCGGCTGAACTTCCGTCGCGCCGGCGTCGTCAGCGCGGTCCTCGGCCTGGTGATCCTGCCCTGGAACCTCTACGACAGCCCGATCGTCGTGAACTACTTCCTCGGCGGGCTCGGAGCCCTCCTCGGCCCCCTCTTCGGCGTGATCATGGCCGACTACTGGCTGCTGCGGAAGTCCCAGGTCAACGTGCCCGACCTGTACACCGAGGACCCGCGGGGCGAGTACCACTACCGTTGCGGCTTCAACCCCCGGGCCGTCGCGGCCTTCGTCCCCAGCGCCGCCGTCGCCGTCGTCGTCGCCCTGGTGCCCTTCTTCCACGCCGTGGCCGGATTCTCCTGGTTCGTGGGCGCCTTCCTCGGCGCGGTGCTGTACGCGCTCATCGCGGACCGCACCACGCAGATCCGGGACGTGGACGGCGAGTCCATCGCCGTCGCCGCCGAATGAACCACCGAGCAGAAGGCCGGACCATGCGCATCCTCGTCGTCAACGTCAACACCACACAGTCGATCACCGAATCGATCGGCAGGCAGGCGGCCGCCGCGGCGTCACCCGGCACCGAGATCGTCCCGCTGACCCCCGCCTTCGGAGCGGAGTCCGTCGAGGGCAACTACGAGAGCTACCTGGCCGCCATCGCCGTGATGGAAGCCGTACGCGCCTACCCGGAGCCGTTCGACGCCGTGATCCAGGCCGGATACGGCGAGCACGGCAGGGAAGGACTGCAGGAACTCCTCGACGTCCCCGTCGTCGACATCACCGAGGCGGCCGCGAGCACCGCCCAGTTCCTCGGCCGCGCCTACTCCGTCGTCACCAGCCTCGACCGCACGGTCCCGCTCATCGAGGAGCGCCTCCACGCAGCCGGACTGAGCGCACGCTGCGCCTCCGTACGGGCCAGCGGGCTCGCCGTGCTCGATCTGGAACGGGACGAGAGCGCGGCGGTCGACGCCATCGTCGAACAGGCCGCACGGGCGGTCGAGGACGACCGGGCGGAGGTGATCTGCCTGGGGTGCGGAGGCATGGCCGGTCTCGCCGAGCGCGTCGTCGAACGCACCGGGGTGCCCGTCGTCGACGGGGTGAGCGCCGCGGTGGTGATCGCCGAGTCCCTCGTACGCCTCGGCCTGACCACGTCGAAGGTGAGGACGTACGCGTCGCCGCGGCCGAAGCGGATCGTCAACTGGCCCCCGCAGGCGAGCTGACGACGCGCGCCACGCGCGGCAGACACGAAGTCAGGTAGGAACCGTGGAAGAGGAGGGGCATCCGTTGCCCGACGTACAGCTCGTATTGCGCTCGACACGCGTCATCACCCCCGAGGGGACGGGGCCCGCGTCGATCGCCGTCTCCGGCGGGACCATCGCCGCGGTGCTGCCATACGACGCCGAGGTCCCGGCAGGTGCGTGGCTGGAGGACGTCGGTGGCGACGTCGTGCTGCCCGGCCTCGTCGACACCCATGTGCATGTGAACGATCCGGGTCGGACGGAGTGGGAGGGCTTCTGGACCGCGACGCGGGCCGCGGCCGCCGGTGGCATCACGACGCTCCTCGACATGCCGCTGAACTCGCTGCCGCCGACGACGACGGTGGAGCACCTGCGGGTGAAGCAGGACGTCGCCCGGACGAAGGCGCACATCGACGTCGGCTTCTGGGGCGGCGCGCTGCCCGACAACGTCAAGGACCTACGGCCGCTGTTCGACGCCGGTGTCTTCGGCTTCAAGTGCTTCCTGTCGCCGTCCGGAGTGGACGAGTTCCCGGAGCTCGATCAGGAGCAGTTGGCGAACTCGCTGGCCGAGATCGCCGGGTTCGGCGGTCTGATGATCGTGCACGCCGAGGACCCTCATCATCTGGCGGCGGCTCCGCAGCGGAGCGGCGAGAAGTACGCCGACTTCCTGGCGTCCCGGCCCCGGGACGCCGAGAACACGGCGATCGAGAACCTGGTCAACCAGGCCCGGCGGTTGAACGCCCGCGTGCACGTCCTTCATCTGTCGTCGTCGGACGCGCTGCCGCTGATCGCCGCGGCGAAGGCGGAGGGCGTCCGGATCACCGTCGAGTCCTGCCCGCACTTCCTCACGCTCACCGCCGAGGAGGTCCCGGACGGGGCGACGGAGTTCAAGTGCTGCCCGCCGATCCGCGAGGCGTCCAACCAGGACGCGCTCTGGGACGGACTCGCCGACGGCACGATCGACTGCATCGTCTCCGACCACTCGCCCTCCACCGTCGACCTCAAGACCCCGGACTTCGCCTCCGCCTGGGGCGGCATCTCGTCCCTCCAGCTCGGCCTGCCGGCGATCTGGACCGAGGCCCGCCGCCGCGGTCACAGCCTGGAGGACGTGGCCCGGTGGATGTCGGCCGCTCCGGCTCGTCTCGCGGGTCTGGCGCGGAAGGGTGCGATCGAGGCCGGCCGGGACGCGGACTTCGCGGTCCTCGACCCGGACGCGACGTTCACCGTCGATCCGGCGGAGCTGGAGCACCGCAACCGGGTCACCGCCTACGCGGGCAGGACCCTGCACGGCGTGGTGAAGTCGACCTGGCTGCACGGCGAGCGCATCAACGCCGACGGCACCCTCACCGAGCCGACCGGCCGGCTCCTCGAAAGGAACGGCTGAGGCAGGCGCCGCCCGGGGAAGGGCCGTCACCGACCTGGATTCGGTCGACGAGACCCGTCCCCGGGCGCCACGCATCAGGCCGGCGTCAGGAGCTCGTGAGGATGACGAGCCGCTGGGTCGCACGCGTCATCGCGACGTACCGGTCGACCGCCCCCTCCATGCCCGTGCCGAACTCCTCCGGGTCGACGAGCACGACCAGGTCGAATTCGAGTCCCTTCGACAGCGCCGGAGTCAACGACCGCACGCGCGACGTCGCCTCGAACGTGGGGTCGCCGATGACGCAGGCGACCCCGTCGTCATGGGCCGCGAGCCAGCCGTCGAGAACCGAGTGCAGTTCCGCCACGGAACCGTGGGCGACGGGGATGCCGCTGCTGCGGATCGAGCTCGGGACGTTGGCGTCCGGGAGCGCGGCCCGGATGACCGGCTCGGCCACCGCCATCACCTCTTCCGGCGTGCGGTAGTTGACGCTCAGCGACGCCATCTCGATCCGGTCGAGCCCGACCCGCTCGAGCCGCTCCCGCCACGACTCCGTGAACCCGCGCCTGGTCTGGGCGCGGTCCCCGACGATCGTGAAGCTCCGGGACGGGCAGCGCAGCAGCAGCATCTGCCACTCCGCGTCGGTCAGTTCCTGCGCCTCGTCCACCACGATGTGCGCGAACGGACCGGCGAGCAGGTCCCGGTCGGCGCCGGACAGCGCGGTCTCGTCGATCAGGCTGTCCTGCAGATCCCGCCCACGCAGCATCGTCACGGCACCCTCGCCGTCCGCGTCCGCCGCGACGATGTCGTCGATGACACCGGCCATGCGCTCCCGCTCGGCCGCGACAGCGGCCTCGTGCCGGCGCTTGCGCCGCGACGCCTCCGGGTCGCCGAGCCGCTGCCGAGCCGCGTCCAGGAGCGGCAGGTCGGACACCGTCCAGGCCTGGGGCGCCTCCTTGCGCTGCAGCAGGCGGACCTCGTCGCGGTCGAGCCAGGGCGCGCACATCCGCAGGTACGCGGGTACGGACCACAGGTCCCCGACCAGGTCGGTCGCTTCGAGCAGCGGCCACGCGCCGTTGAGGGTGTCGACCAGCTCCTTGTCCTGGAGCAGCGACTTCCGGAACAGCTCGGGCGGCACGTCGCCGTCGAACTTGTCCATCAGGATCGAGACCAGTTCCTCCCAGATCTGGTCGCGCGCCTCGTTGTGCGGCGTACCCGCCCCCGCTGCCGCGAACGCCTCGGCCCACTCGTCGGCGCTCAGCCACAGGTCGGACCAGGAGGTCGTGACCGTCATGCCCCGGGCGGGCGGCTCCTCGTAGAACCTGACGGCCTTCTCGATCGCCTTCACCATGTCCGCGGACGACTTCAGACGCGCCACGTCCGGGTCGGTCTCGCTCGCCGCTCCGGCCCCTTCCTCGACGAGATCCCGCAACGTGCAGGTCTGCACGCCCTCCTCACCGAGGCTGGGGAGGACGTCGGAGACGTAGTTCAGGTAGGGCCGGTGCGGACCGACGAACAGCACGCCGCCGCGCCGGTGACCGAGGCGGGGGTCCGAGTAGAGGAGGTACGCGGAGCGGTGCAGCGCCACGACGGTCTTGCCTGTACCCGGGCCGCCGTCGACGACCAGGGCGCCGCGGGAACTCGCGCGGACGATGGCGTCCTGGTCCGACTGGATGGTGGAGAGCACGTCGCGCATCCGGGGCGACCGGTTGGTGCCCAGGCTGGCGATGAAGGCGGACTGGTCGTCGAGCGCGGCGCGCCCTTCGAGCCCGTCGGCGGCGAACACCTCGTCCCAGTAGTCGCTGATCCGGCCGTGGGTCCAGCGGTACCTGCGGCGGCTCGCCAGACCCATCGGCTCGGCGTGGGTCGCCGCGAAGAAGGGCTCGGCCGCGGGGGAGCGCCAGTCGAGCAGCAGCCGGCGCCCCGTGCTGTCGGTGAGGCCCAGCCGTCCGATGTACACGGGCTCGCCGTCGTCCGCGCCGACGATGTGGCCGAGGCACAGGTCGAGACCGAAACGGCGCAGGGCGCGCAGTCGCCCGGTCAGCCGGTGGATCTCCGCGTCCCGCTCCATCGCCTCCCGACCGGCGCCGCCCGGCGCCTTGCGCGCGGCGTCGAGCCGGTCGGACAGCTCGGCGATCGACTCTTCGAGGCTCTCCGCGATGGCCGCGAAGTGCTGCTCGTCGCCCGCGATCAGCGACGGCTCGGCCTTGGCGGAGAGGCGGTCCGGAAGGTCGAACGCACTGGTGGTCAGAGGGTTCAGCGCACGCACTTGGTGAGTCTCCCGTTTCGCGGCATCAGGCTTGAGCCAGTGATTCTGCGGTACGACGGGGGCCTTGTGGCAAGGCCCCCTGTGCGCTATAAGTTGAGAGTGGCGAGAGGTGGGTTGCTTCCCTCTCGCTTTCTTCGTTCCTGTCAGCTCCGCTGGAAGAACTCCACCTCCGCGAGAGCGATATGGCGGCCCCGCGCCCATCCGGCGGGTGCGTCGAGGGTCAGACGCACCGCCGTCACCTCGCTGATGCCGGTCGGGAACGTCTGCGCACCGGGCTTGTCGCTCAGGGCGAGCTTCTTGAGGACCTTCCGTCCGTCCCGCGCCGTCACCTCCATGTCGATCTGGAGGGCCCGCCCCTGGCGTGCGTACTCCTCGGGTGACGGCGAGGCGCCGTTGGTGATGATCACGTCGACGAGGCGGAACGGCTTGGCGAAGGTGTACGTCACCGACGCGCCGGGGCCCGGCACGCCCCAGTAGCGGTTGCTGAGGCCGTCCGTGGTGTCGGCCGCCGGGTGCCCGGGCAGCTCAGTGCTCGCCGTGACGCGGGTCGCGGTGACCGCCTTGGCCTTGCCCAGCTTGTCCCGGGTGTCCTCGATCAGATGCCGGCCGGCCGGCAACAGCAGGAAGCCGGCCGCGCACAGGGCGAGCACCACGGCCAGGATCACCAGGAAGCGCACCATCCGGCCCGAGCCCGCCCGTGTGCGACGGCGGAACGGCCGGATCGTCCGCCACCAGGGCAGCGGAGCCGGTGCGGTGGCGCGCGTCAGCGGGGCCGCGCAGCGACGGCAGAACCGGCGGTCCTGCGGGTTGGGCGTACCGCAGGAAGGGCACGGCACCCCGGTCACGTCGTCGCTCACCACGAGGGGACGTACGACAGGGCGCGGCGCGACTGCCTTCGCGGGCAGCACGGGCGCCGGGGCCGCGGCGGGCGGGGCGGCGGGCGGCCGCGCCGCCGGGGGCTCCGTCCCGGGGCCGGAGCCGGAGGTGCCGGAGGCAGCCGAGGTGTCCGAGACGGGCACGGACGAGACGGGCGCGGATGGGACGGGCGCGGGAGGAGCGGGCACGGACGAGACGGGCGCGGACGGGGGCGGCGTGGATAGGGCGGGCGCGGACGGGGCCGGCGTGGAAGGAGCGGCCCGGGTGTCGGCAGGGGAGGGCCGCGCCGACTCCGCGCCGGAGGGCGCGGGCAAGCCGGGTTCCGCGCCGGAGGGCGCGGGCGGGCTGGACCCCGCGTCGGTGGGCGGCCCGGAGGTCACGCGTTGCGCGGCCGTGCCCTCCCGGGCTTCGGCCGCCGAACCGGCAGGGGGAGCAGGGGCGTTCGGCATCGCACCGGCCGTCTCCGGCACGGGACCGGTGTCGGACCAGCCCAGGTACGCGCCGCAGTTGCCGCAGAAGTCGTCCGTCACGCCGTTGGACGCCCCGCACGCGGGACACTCGCGCAACGCCGTCACCTTCCTTCACCCGCGGGCGGCCCCGGCAGGACCTCCACCCGACAGACCGTGTGGACAGGGCACAGGGCGCGGACGAGTGAGCGGACGCGCTCCGCGTCCACCTCTCCCGAGCGGTCCGGCCACACCCGTACCAGGGTTTCCGCCGAGGGCGGCGGGGGCGGTTCGGCGCCCGGCGTGCTGGACCAGGCCGCGCCGCCGTCCCCGCTGACCTCGGCATGTACGCCGAGCACCAGACGCAACGCATCGATCAGACCGCGCCTCGTGCCGCGCCACCGGTGCAGTTCCACCGCACGCGCCACCGCCTCGCGCCGCAGCTCGATCGGCCACCGGGGGTCGTCGACGCCACCGACCCAGGAGGCCAGCCAGGACAGGAAGTCGGGCGGGGCCAGCCGTGGATCGAAGTAGGACGGCAGATTGTCGAGGGTCGTGAACACCGGGGCCAGGACCGTGTCGAGGCCCGCCGTGAACCGCTGGGCGAAGTCGTCGTCGGCGTACATCGCAGGCAGCTGCTCGCCGATCGGGTACCGGCTCGGCAGCCCGGGGACCGAGGCCCGGCTCATCCGCGGGCCTCCGTCTCCCGCGCCGTCACGACCACCTGGTGCTGGTACGAGAAGACCAGGGTGCCCGCGCCGATGTCGATCCGGTCGACCGGAGCTCCGCGCCGCCCGGTGATCGGATCGGCGGCGAACAGCCGGATCTCCTCCACCAGCACGTCCCCGATGGCGCGTTGGAGCACCCCGAACACCTCGCCGTACTGCACGGGCCGCCCGAACGGCCAGCCCGTGCCGTCGGGCCCGCCGTGCAGCGGGTTGAGGTGCCGGAAGAGCGCGGCGAGCGCCGCGTCCCGTACCCGGTCGGTGTCGTCGGCCGGTGCCGAGAGCCGGGCGACCACGGTGACGCCCTGATAGACGGGCGGTTCCACGACGAGGCGGGTGCCGATCAGACGTCGTTCGTCGAGGGTCGTGGTGATGGTGGTGAGCACCTGGTCGGAGGGGATCAGCTGCTCGAAACGGAGCCGGTCGCCGTCGTCGGCCACCGCGTCCGGTACCACCAGGACCCGTACCGCACCGGCCTCGCCGTCCGCGCCCGGCAGACAGCGGACCCGGCGCACCGAGGGCGCCGCCTGGCGGGCGATGATCTCGTAGTCCCCGGCCGTCACCGCGCGCTCCTGCATGCGCAGCGCCTCCGGGGCCCGCAGCCTGGCGTTGTCGATCGTCTCCCCGGCGACACCGCCGCGCGCCGCCTCCCGGTTGGTGACCCGGGCGACGTACGGGACGGAGCTGCGCAGCACGGAGATGGCTCCGCGGGCCACGTTGCCCGCCGGGCCGCCGCCGGTGCGGTAGCGGGTCACGCGGACCTGGGATCCCTTCGGAGGTACCGCGCCGCAGGGGCGCAGGGTGCCGTCGGCCTCGCGCACCACCGGCGGGAACAGGAACTCGCCGGTGGTGGCGTCCACACGCACATGCCGGTCCTCTGGCCCCGAGCGGCCGAAGTGCCCCACCACGTCCCAGCGTTGCCATCCCTCGGGGGAGGAGACCTCGACCACCGGGGGCTCCCCGTCGAGCAGCACGGGCGGGCGGCCGAGCCGGAAGGTCTGCCCGGCCACCCCCTCCGACGCGCCCAGCGGCACGTCCGTCACGGTCTCCGCGTGTTCCACGGTCATCGTGCCGCCGACGGTGAAGACGGCCGCCTCGCGCACGGTCGGCGACTCCGAGTAGAACGGCTGGCCGGGCTCCGCCTCGGTGACCCGGCAGCGCAGCCAGCCCGCGCGGGTCCCGCCGATCACCGACGCGGTGTGCCTGGCCGGCACGTACACGATGACCTCGCCCGGACGGTTCAGACCGCCGGTGCTGTCGGAGCCGGTCTCGCAGCGCTGCCAGCGACCGCCGTCCCACGCCTCCCACACCAGCGGGGGCTGGCGCGGGTCGACACCGACGCCCTGGACGCGGCTGTCCAGGCGCACCGCGACCACGCACCGCGGCACCGCCGTCGGCAGGCCGAACAGCAGCGCGTCGCCGGGTTCGGGCGTCGCCTGGAAGCACGGTATGTCGCGGCCCTCGGCGAGGGCGCCGGTCCGATCGGTCTGCTCACCGCTGTGGGGAGCGCTGACCAGACGCGTCAACTCGCTGGGCACGACACGCAGTTCGTCCGTGGTGGCGAAGACCACGGGCTCCTCGGTCTCGCCTGCCGCGGTCGTCACCTCGGTGCCCGCCGGAAGGGCCACCGTGTCGGGCTGGGGAGCCGACAGCCAGAAGTCGACCTCGGCGACGGCGGCCGAGGGAGGGAACAGCTGGATGCCCAACAGGTCCAGGAACGCCAGGTAGTTCTTGTCCGGGACGCGGTTCAGCCGGTAGAGCAGCTGGTCCACGAGGTAGGCGAACGTCTCGATCAACGTCACGCCCGGGTCGGAGACGTTGTGGTCGGTCCACTCGGGGGCACGCTGCTGCACGTACCGCTTCGCCTCGTCGACGAGTTGCTGGAACCGTCGGTCGTCCAGGTTGGGGGAGGGCAGGGCCATCAGTCCGCGACCATTTCCTCGGCCCCCTCCTCGGAGGGGATCGTGTAGAAGGGGAAGACCAGATTGCGCCGGTCGTTGGTGGTGCGCACCGTGTAGTGCACATCGATGTAGAGCGTGCCCGCCTCCACGGAGTCGAAGGCCACGAGGACCTCGTCCACCGCGATCCTGGGCTCCCACCGCTCCAGCGCCTCGCGCACCTGCTGGGCGACCCGCCCCGCGGTGTCGCCGTCGCCGGGTGCGAAGACGTACTCGTGGATGCCGCAGCCGAACTCGGGCCGCATCGGCCGCTCGCCGGGCGCGGTGCCGAGGACGAGGCGGATCGCCTCCTCCAGCTCCCGCTCCCGCTCGACCATGGCGATCCCGCCGGTCGGGCCGACCCGCAGGGGGAACGCCCAGCCGCGCCCGATGAACCGTTCGCTCATCACACGCCTCCGATCAGGACGTTCACGGCGCCGGTCAGGACCGTCGCGCCGCACGCCGTCCGGTCCCGCGCCTTCGCGGCCGGCAGTCCGCCGATGAGCACCACGCCCGAGGCGAGCCCGGCCGGGGCGGGCAGGATCACATTGGCCGGCCCCGTGGCCGCATGGGGCGGGACCACGCAGACGTGCAGGCTGCCGACGACGGCTGCGGGGAGCCCGCCGATCAGCACGGTCGCCACCTTCGCGGCGGCGCCGGGCGGCGGGGTGGCGATCCGGCCGCCGTGGTCGGTGGGATCGCCGGTACGGGCCGCGGCCGGCATCAGGGGCTCCCGAGGAGGGGTACGAGAGGGACGGTGGGCGCAAGGGGCATGGTCGGGGCCTCAGTTGATTCGGATGAGTCGGGCCTTGAGGACGCCGAGCAGCCCGCCGTCGACGGTGACGTCCGACTTTCCCGTCACCTGCACCGACCGGCCGCCGATGCTGACCCCGGCGGTGCCGTCGATGTCCACCTGGCGGCCGGTCACCTTCACGGTGCCCCGCCCGGCGTCCAGCGTGATGCCGTTCCTGTCCAGGAGCACGGAGGTCAGCGGACGGTTCCGCCCCGCGTACACGGTGAGTTCGATCCGGTCCCTGCGGTCGTCCATGCGTACCTCCAGCCGTTCGTCCCCGGTCATCAGCCGCAGCCCGGACGGGCCCGGCGCCGCCGCGTCGAGGAGTTCCACACGATGGCCCGAACGCGACACCACCGAACGGCGGTTGACCTTGCCGCTCGTCCTGTCGATCAGCGGCACGTCGTGCGGAGAGGGCTTGTCCACGCCGTTGTAGAGCCCGCCGATGACGTAGGGACTGTCCAGAAGCCCCTGCTCGAAGCCGACGAGCACCTCGTCGTTGACCTCGGGGCTCACCACGCCACCGCCGCCCTTGCCGCCCCACTGGACGGTGCGCACCCAGTCGGAGACGTACGTGTCGTCCAGCCAGGGGAACCTCAGACGCACCGCCCCGCGTTCGGAGCCGTTCGGCTCCCGCACGTCGGTCACCACGCCGATCGCGAGACCGGGGATGCGCGGACCGCGCCCCGGAGCGTTGGCGCCGGTCACCAGACCGGTCAGGGAGCGGTCGGGGCTGGCGCTGACCCAGACGGTGGTGCGATAGCCGCCGTGCGGCTCCAGGACGTGCTGCACGGCCGTCGCCGTGTACCGGCCGGAGAACGCCTGCCCCACGTTGCCGAGCGCCACCGGCTTGCCCGCCCGGAGTAGCGGGTTGCCCTCGGCCACCGCCTCCAACTCGCCGAAGCCGGCGCTGATCCGGTCCGCCGACGCCTTCGCGACGGCCGTCGTCTCGGCCTGCGTACGGTACGGAGTGTCGGTGACGGCCACGGCCGAAGCCCCGAACCGGGCCGCGAATCCGGGGCTGAGCCCGGGCACCACCGTGTCGCTGACCACGGACGGCTGCTCGGCGACCAGGGGCCGCTTCGTCGTCACGTCCCAGCCGCGCACCTGCACCTTCGACGCGCCGTCCGCCGCGGACAGCGATGCGCGCAGCGCCAGCAGGTTCCGCCCGTACTCCAGGACCATCGGATCGCGCGTGCCCGACGTCGACGGGGCCGGTGCCCCGGACGCCTTCACCGGCCTGGTGAACTGCAGCACCCCCTTGTCGTCGACCCGTACCTGCGCACCGCTCTCGCCCGCGAGGTACTGCAGGAAGTCCCAGTCGGAGACGTTCGCCTGGGACAGCTGCCCGTACGTCACCGGCGCGGCCTCCACCTTCCCGACCGCCAGTCCGGCGCCCGCGGCCACCTTGCGGACGATGGCCGCGGCCGTCATGTTCCGGTACGCCACGACCTTGCGGCCGCGCTGGAGGCGATGCGCCTTGGAGTAGGCCCGTACGACGGTGAACGAACCGGTGCGGTCCCGGTCGATCTCCAGCGCCGTGACCTCGCCGTTGAACAGCCGCTCCCGCGCCTGCCCCTTCGCCGTCATCACCGACACCCGCAGCGGGCTGCCGATGGTGACGCCGGTGGCACGCAGGAACTCGTGGTCGGGGTCGCGGTAGGTGAGCACCGCGGTGTCCGGCAGGCCCACGTTCTCGTCCACCACACAACTCACCAGCTGCGCCGCCCAGATCGGCGGCAGCTCACCGGGCGCCTCCACGATCGGGTCGGCCGCGAACGACCGTCCTCCGGGCTCGGACCCGCTCACCGTTCCTCCTCGTCGTCCGCGTCCCGCAGCCCGGGCACCACCAGTTCGGTGCCGGGGACGAGCGCCATGGGGTCGTCGATGCCGTTGGCCTCCGCGATGGCCCGCCAGGCCGTCGCGTCGCCGTACTCGCGCCAGGCCAGCATCGCGAGACTGTCGCCCGCCACCACGGTGTGCGTGCTGCGGGCGGTCCGCGCGCCCGACGTCGGGTTCTGCCCCGGCGGGTCGACGCTCGCCTCCTCGATGGACAGCGAGCAGGTGGCCCGCAACGGCTTGCCGTCCACGTCGAAGAGCGTGTACGACACCGACAGGTTCGACAGCACGCCGTCGAACGACGTCGTCCGCGCGCTGCCCCACTCGAAGCGCACCCAGGGGCTCGCCGGCTTCTTGCGGCCGAGGCTGGCCGGGGTCGGCACACAGGCCTTCATCAGCTTCTCCACCGCCTGCTCCACCGAGTTGTCGTGGGTGGCGGTGGCGTCCAGGAACACGTCCAGGCTCAGGGTGCGGGGACCGCTGCCCACGAACTCGGGCAGCGCCGACTGGCCCGCCATCCGGGACGGGGACCGCCGCCACTCGGTGGTCTTGCTCAGCGCCAGGGTCGAGGGGTTGAACTGCAGGTCGAGCCGGGCGATCGTCCCGCCGGGCCTGGCCCCGACCGAGGCCGGGGGCTCCTTGAGGGTGAGTTGGGCCCGGGCGCGGCCGGCGCGTGCCGTTGAGGCCATGCCGTGGACTCCCTTCCGGAGCGGGGCGAGGACGTGGGGGGACGGGGTGGGTCAGGAGGGAAGCAGGCCCGCGTGGGCGATCTCCAGGCTCTCCACCGCCGCTTCGGAGTTGGCGGGGTCGAACGACGGGCCCTGCCACCGCACCGGCACGATCCCGAAGACCTGCCAGCTGATGATCCGGCTCAGATCGGGTCGCAGCGCCACGATCTCGCCGTCCTTGGGCTCGACCCGCCGCAGCGTCTCGTCCAGCCAGCGGCCGATCTTCGCCGTGTCGGCGGTGACCGGCCGGGTCAGAGTGATGTTCGACCAGGTCACGCGGCCCGGGAGCTGCCAGGTGAAGCCGTTGTTGCCGCCCTCGGCGTAACTCTCCATCTCGACCTCCGCCCCCATGCCCGAGCAGGTGTGGAAGGCGCCCAGGTCGTTGCCGCCGATCGCCAGCCGGAAGAACACGCTTGTCGCGAAGATGTTGTCCGTCATCGGTACCGTCGTCCGTTTCTCGTTCGTCCGTGCTCTCAGCGGCGCCCGTCGAAGGGCCTGCCCGCGCGTTCCCGGCCGCGCCGCAACTCGGTGCGCAGCAGGCGGGCGACCGGATCGAGCAGTCGGCGCGCCAGATCGTCCAGGTCGACGTCGGCGCCGTGCGGCTCGGTCCGGGCGGACGCGGGGGCGTTCGGGGCCGGGCGCTGCCGGCCCCCTGCCGCGGTAGGCCCGGCGTCGGTCCGGATGCCGCCGCCCGTGGCCCGCTGCACCGGCGCCGCGTTCGCGGTTGGCGAGGGGCCGGTCGCTCCCGGAGCCGGTGCCGACGCCTTCGGCCGTACGACCGGGACGGGCTGCGCCGACGGCGCGCCGGCTGGGGGGCGCATCGCGAGCGGCGGTGCCTGCGGACCGGTCATGGGCAGGGGCGCGGCCGTGCGGGGGGCCGCGGGCGACGCCGGTGCCGCGTAGGGCCCGGAAGCCGGGCGTACGACGTGGGCGGGACGGGAGGAGGTACCGGCCGGGGCGTCGGCGCGCGCGCCGAGGGGCGTCCCGGCCGCTCGCTGCACCTGCGGCGTGGGCGCAGCTGTTCCGGGCCAGCGCGCCGCGACCACGGGACGACTCGCCGGGCGGGTCGCGGGGGCGGCGGGACTCCCCAGGGCGCGGGTGCCGAGAGTCAGGGGGCGTGCCGCCAGGAGTCGGAGGGTGCGTGGCGCCGGGAGCGGAGCGGTACCGGCGGCGAGCGGAATCGGGTGGATGCCGCCCGTCGCCGCCGGGCTGTCGGCCCGCCGGGGGCCGGAGGGTGTGCCGGCTCCGCCCGCGCGGTCGGGGGAGGCGGTGGTCCGCCGGACGAGTGGGGCCGCGGCCTGCGGGGCGGTGTCCTGTGCGGCGGAGGAGTCGACCGTACGGCGCTGCGCGTCGCGCGTCCCGAGCAGAGGCGTGTGGACGGGGGGTGCGGACGGAGGCGTCGGCGCCGACTGGACGTCGGCCCGCGGCCGGGACGTCGGGGGAGTGGGCAGCGCGGCACTCGGCGGCATGGCGGGCAGGGGCGCACCGAGCCCGGTGCGTACACGTGGCGTGGTCCGTCCGCGGCCGGTGTCGCCGGTCGCCTCGGGCCGGGGCGTGGAGTCGGCGGGCCTCGCCGTGCGGCTGTGCGGGGTGGGCTGTGGCCCGTTACCGGCCGAGGAATCTGCCAGGCGCTGGACCATGGGCATCGCCGGGGCGGGAGCCGTGGGGTCGGCCGGGGAGGGGCGTCGTCTCGTGCCGTCGGGTGTGATCGGACCGTCGGCCGACGGCTCCGCCTGGCGCTGAGCCAACAGGGGCGTCGACGGGGAGTCGGGCTTCGCCGCGCGAGGGTGCGCGGAGGACTCCGGCCCGCCACCGGCCGGGGGTTCTACCTGGCGCTGGACCACGGGCATCGGGGAGGCAGGGGTGGAACGGGGCGCCGATGTGCCGGTCCCCGACGGCACGGCGGTGGGGGGAAGTCCGGTCAGGGGAGGGCCGAGTGGTGCGCGGCTTCCGGTACGTCGCTCGGGCGAGTGCGGGGCAACCGGGCCGTCGGGCGCCGGGGTGACGGCGAAAGGCACGACGGACACCCGGCGCCTGGGCATGGCAGGGACCCGGGCGACGGTCAGCGAGCGGTCGACGGCTCGTGGCCGGACCGGCGCGTACGCGGTCTCGGCGTGGGGCTGGACGGTGCGGGGAGCGGCTGACACGGGCAGCTCCGTGCCCGCACGGCCGGATCGGTCACTGCCGGCGGACGGACCGCTCACCGCGGTCCGCTGGACCGGCGGGGTGGACGCGTCGGAGTGGTTGGACGGGGAGTTCGCGGATCCGGAGCCGGAGCCGGAGCCGGATGCGGACGCGCTTGCCGTGGTCCGCCGGCCCGGGGGAGTCGACGCGGTGGACGGACGCGACGGGGAGTGCGTGGAGCCGGAGTCCTTGTCGGAGCCCGGCGCGCTTGCCGCCGTTCGCTGGACCGGCGGGGTGGACGCGGAGGCGGAGGTGCCCGTGCTCTTTGCGGATCCCGCGGTGCGCGAGGTCGTCCGTCGGCCGGGCGGGGTGGACGAGGGTTCCGCGGATCCGGAGGTTCCGGAAGCGCCCGCCGGGGTCCGCCGCATGGGAGGGGCCGACGCCGGGACTTCGGGGACCACCGCGATACGGCGGATCAGCGGGAAGCTCGGAGGCGTCGCCGCACCGCCGGGCGCGGCAGGGGACAGGGCGGTGCCGCCGCCCGTCGCCCCGGCCCGCTGTACGGCGGGCTCGGTCGTGCCGAGCACGGACGGGGAGTGCGCGGACGTGAGACCGCGCGTACCGGACCCACCACCGGGCCGCCCGGTTTCGCTCGACGCGTCCGACGGGGTCCGGTTCTCCGCCACCGGTGGCGCATCCGATGCCCCCACACCATGTGTGGTGGCCCGCGCGACGAACGGGCGCGGCGAGCCGCCGCCTGTGTCACGGGCAGGCGGAGCGGCGTTCGGCACGGAACGGCCCGAACCCGGCGTGGACGCGGGAGCCGCGCCCGATCCGGACCCGTGCGGGGCCGGCGCGGTCCCGTCCCCGACCGCCCCGCGTCCACCGGAGGCGCTCCGGCCCGGCGACTCCGGGCTCGCGGACGGTGCGTCGGACCTCGTGCCGCGCGCGATCGGCGGCGTGTCCCGCTCCCGCGCGGGACCCGACGCCACCTGCCGTACCGCTCCGAACGGCACTTCCGGATCGGGCGCGCCGTCCGCTCCGTACGGGCTCAGCGCTCGCAGGAGCAGAGGGCCGCCGCTGTCGTGGGTGGGCCGGGCGGTGGTGGGGCGGGCGACTCCGCGTACGAGACCGGTCGGGGCGGTCGGCAGCAGGGCGTGGGCGAGCCCGGTGTCGAACGACGGGTCGCGCCACGCGGCCAGGCCCGCGCGGAAGGCGAGCCCGTCGCTGACGCCCATCGGGGCCCGGGAGACGGTGAGTCGAGGAGGGACGGTCCCGCGCCAGCCACCGTCCCAGTCGCCGGGCACACCGAAGTCGCGTACGGCACCGGTGTCCTGGGACGCGGCCGTATCGCCGGAGGACCCGGACGGCTCCGCCTGTGCGGCGGCACGCCGGCGCAGCCTGTCCCGCCATCCCATGTGTTCAACCGCCTTCGTTCACGCGGGTGTTGATGCGAGCGATCTCGGTGACCCACTCCTGGCGTTCGCCGTGGGTCAGGTCGAGGATCTCGTCGCGCTGCCAGTGGAAGTGGTAGGCGATGTACGCGATCTCCTCCCGGAGCCGGGGGAGCGCGTACGTCACGATTCCCCCAGGCGCCCACCGGAGAGGTCGACCTCGAAGCCGCCCTCGCAGTGTGGGCAGGTGACCGCCGCGCGGGTGTGCCCCTCGCTGTTGACGCGCCGGTAGAAGTCCTGGAGGAACGCGACGTCGGTCGCGTACATCCGCTCCACGATCCCGGCATGCACATCGGTGATCGTGCCGAGCCGGGTGATCACCTGGCTGAGCAGCACCACGCTCAGGTACGCCGGATTCTCCTTGACCCGCAGATCGATCTGCGGGCGCAGCTCGTCCCGTGCGGTGGCCAGGCGCATCGCGCCGTGCCGGTGCAAGGTGCCCGCCTCGTCCACGTACCCGCGCGGAAGCTCGAACTCGAACTCGGTGCGCAGCCCGTGGTCCTCGCGCGGCGCCGGCGCGGCGGCGGGTGCCGCCGCCTGCTCGGGTGCCGCGGCGGGCGCCGTGACCTGAAGGATCTCCTCCAGGTTGCCCGCCGTCACCGTACGGCGCCTCATTCGACGATGATCTCCTCGAACACGATGGTCACCGATTCGGTGGCCGCGGCGGACTCGCCCGCCTTCAGGGACGGGCCCTCCCACTTGGAGGCCCAGCCCTGCATCAGCTGGATGCGGCGGACGGTCGCGCCCGTGGAGTCCTTGATCTCGATGGTGAGGTTCTGCCGAGCGGTGTCGACGGCCCCGTTGTTCAGGGTCTCCTTGATCCACTTGGTGAACTCGCTGCTCTTGTCGAGCCCCCGAGTGATCGTGACCTCACCCGCCTGGCGCGCGCCGGGCTGCTTGCGGATGATCTGCTTGCCCTCCGCGCTGACCTGGCGGACCTCGACGACCTCCTCCTCGACGGTCAGACCGCTGATCTCCTGGATCGACTCGACCAGGTAGCCACCGAGCTGTACGCCGAAGATATGGGTGGAAAGAGCATCGCCCTCTGCCATGACTGTCTGTCACCTTTCCTTGCTGTCCTGCAACTTGGCGAACGCGCCGCGCGGGTCACTCGTCGATGAGGCTGGTGCTGTCGGAGAACTGGGCCAGCCGGAACACCACGAACTCGGCGGGCTTGACGGGCGACACGCCGATCTCGCAGACCACGCGGCCCTGGTCGATCGACTCCTGCGGGTTGTTGTCGCGGTCGCACTTGACGTAGAACGCCTCCGCGGCCGTGCGGCCGAACAGCGCGCCACGGCGCCACTCCTCGGTGAGGAACGCGGTGACGTTGCGCCGGATGCTCGACCAGAGCCGGTCGTCGTTCGGCTCGAAGACCACCCACTGGGTGCCCAGGAGGATGGACTCCTCCAGGTAGTTGAAGAGCCGGCGCACGTTCAGATAGCGCCAGGCCGGGTCGGAGGAGAGGGTACGGGCGCCCCAGATCCGGATGCCCCGGCCGGGGAAGGCCCGTACGCAGTTCACGCCGATCGGGTTGAGCAGGTCCTGCTCGCCCTTGCTCAGCCGCAGTTCCAGGTCCACCGCGCCGCGGATCACCTCGTTGGCGGGAGCCTTGTGCACTCCGCGCTCGGCGTCGCTGCGCGCCCACACACCGGCGATGTGACCGCTCGGCGGGACGACGGTGTTGCGCCCGGCGGCCGGGTCGAAGACCCGGATCCACGGGTAGTAGAGGGTGGCGTAGCGGGAGTCGTAGCCCGCCTCGTCGTTGCGCCAGGTGCGCACCTGCTGCGCGGAGAGTCCGGGCGGGGCGTCGAGGACGGCCACCCGGTCGCCCATCTGCTCGCAGTGCGAGATGACCGCGAGCTGCACGGTGCGTACGCCCTCGGCGTCGATGTCGCCGCGCTGGTGGGCGCTCATCAGGTCGGGCACCGCGACCATGGTGATCTCGTCGATGGTCTCCAGGCCGGCGAACCCGGTGCGGGCGCCCGCGTCGCCGACGTACTCGGCCGGGTCGAGCCGCGCCACGTCGCCGGAGCCGGCGGTGGCGGGTGCGGCCGGGGCGTCGGGCAGTGCCACGGTCCGGCCGGCGGGCCTGGTCTGCGTGGCGTTGCGCTGCTCGGTGACCTCGATCAGCTTCGAGGCGCGGGCCTGGGTGACCAGGTAGCCCTTGACGTTCTTGCGGACGGAGGCCTCGTAGCTCTCGACCACCTGCTCGCCCTGGCGGACCGTCAGCTTGAAGCGGTCCTCGGGCGGGTTCTCGCCGTCCGCGTCGGCGATCTCCACGGACACGCCGGTGACGCCCGGCCGGGCCGCGACCAGGAAGCCACCGAGCTCGACCGGCTCCGCCGCGCGCTGCTGCGGACGGCCGCCGGGGGCGGTCGGGGCGGAAGCGCCCTCGGCGGCGCCGCCGATGCGGACGACGTACGCCGCGCCGCCGCCGTTGGCGAAGTAGCCGTAGACCGCGTGGGGCAGATAGGTGCCCTCGCCGAAGCCGCCGAACCGCTGGGTGTACTGGTCCCAGCCGGTGACCAGCGTCGGCTCGTGGAACGGGCCGCTCTGGGCGAACCCGACGAACGCGGCGACGGCGGTGCCGACCCCTTCGATCGGGCGAGCACCGGACTGCACCTCCTCCACGTACACGCCCGGGGTGAGGTACGTCGGCATCGCTCGCTCCTTCGTTTCGCTGTGCTGCATCGAGGTCCGTCCACAGCCTCTCCGGCGGCCCTCGCCGACGGCAGGGGCGCGCGGACCTGGACGGGGGCAGGTGCGCTGCCCTCCCGGTCGTCCGTGCCGGACCGGCCAGGCAGTACGGCCCGCCCCTCCGCCGGGCACTCACACGCGCGTGACCTGGGCCAGATACGGCCCGAACTCGCCTTCCAGGACCAGACGGCCGAGCTTGCGGTACTCCTGGGCGACCGCCGTCACCAGCTGTCCCATCGTCAGCGGTGCGTCCGATGCGGCCGCGAGATAGGCGGCGGTCACCGCGCAGGCCCGGATCGAGCCGCCGGCGAGTTCGAACCGGTCCGCGCAGAAGCCGAGATCGAGGTCGCCGGCCCTCGGTAGCAGGTCGCCCAGGCACCGCTCCCACAGGGCCAGGCGCTGGGCGGCATCGGGCACCGGGAAGTCGGCGACCACGTCCAGGCGGCGGGTGAACGCCTCGTCCAGGTTGGCCCGCAGATTGGTGGTCAGGACGGCGATCCCGTCGAAGGACTCCATCCGCTGGAGCAGGTACGCCGACTCGACGTTGGCATGCCGGTCGTGGGCGTCCTTCACCTCCGAGCGCTTCCCGAAGATCGCGTCGGCCTCGTCGAACAGCAGCACCGCGTTGACGGCCGACGCCTCGGTGAAGATCCGCTCCAGGTTCTTCTCCGTCTCGCCGACGTACTTGTCGACGACCGTGGACAGGTCCACCACGTACAGGTCCATGCCCAGGTCGGCCGCCACGACCTCGGCGGACATCGTCTTGCCGGTGCCGGAGGGGCCCGCGAACAGCGCGATCACGCCGCGCCCGCGCCCGCCGCCGGGCCGCATGCCCCACTGCCCGAGCACCTGGTCGCGGTGGCGGGCGCGCACCGCGAGCTCCCGCAGCCCGCGGCGGGTGGGCGCGGGCAGCACCAGATCGTCCCAGCCCACCGCGGGCTCCACCCGGCGGGCGAGCCGGGCGAGCCCGGCACCGTTCTGGGCCCGTACGGCGGTGCGCAGATCCTCGGCGGAGACCGGCCGGCCGCCGAGCGCGGCCGTGCGCACCGCGGTCCCGGCGGCGCGCCGCAACTGCCCCGCGTCGAGGCGGTGTGCGGCCACGGACCGGGCGAGCGCGTCGGCGTCCGCGGTCGCCGCGTCGTCGCCTGTGGCCCGCTCCAAGGCATGCCGCCAGCGTGCGACCTGCCGGTCGGGGGAGGCGGCCGCCACCGCGACGGTGACGGGAGTGTCGGCCGCCCAGGCCGGTTCCCAGCCGCTCGTGCCATGGGTGAAGAGGGGGATTCCGCGCAGCTGTGCGCAGAGGGTCCGCAGCAGATGGGTCCGCTCGGCGGGCTTGTCGGGCAGCTCCTCCAGCGGGCCGAGCACGATCCCCGCGCCGGTCAGGCGGGCCTCGCGGGCAGCCGCGCGGGCCAGTTCGGGCACGGCGGTGGTGTGGCGGTCCGCCGCGTGGCGGGCGAGCGACGCCGCGTCCAGGAACAGCGGCCGGAGCCCCCCGGCGCGCAGCGCGGCGGCGGCCAGGCCCTCGGGATCGCCGCCACGGGACCGCAGGTGGACATGGCCGGTGCCGCTCCCGGCCGCCGCGGCGGCGCGTCGCAGTTCGGCCGGGTCGACGGCCGGGTCCTCGGCGGCCCCGCCGAGCACCTCCGCGAGTCGCGGGTCGGGTGCGGCGGCGCCGAGCAGATGAGCGGTGACCCGGTCCGGGACGGCCAACACCCGTGACAGAGGCGGCCGTTCGGGCTCGGTGACCTCGACGAGGCCGCCCGCGACGAGCGGTGCGGCGGGGGAGAGCCGGAACCGCGCTGCCGTCGTCCCCGTGTGGCCGCACAGGTCGAGGGCGAGCCCGACCGTGGGGCGACGGCGTGTCAGGTCGTCGTTGAGATAGCCGTAGAGCCGCTCGAATCGGGCGTCCAGATCCGGCGCCACGGCGACCAGGAGCAGATCGAGGTCCAGCGGCGACAGGTCGAAGCGCAGCGCGAGGACGTCGAGCGGTGAGCCGGGCGGCGGGTCACCCGGCATCAGCGGGGGCAGGGCGGGGCCGTCCGGCTCGTCCAGGATGCGGGCGACCGCCTCGGGGGTGAGGTACTGGCCCCGGTAGGGGTCGTCGGGGTCGGGATCGCCGGCCCGCCGGAGCGCCACGGCCCGCCGCACCCGCTCCTCGATGCACCGCAGCCGTGTCCACAGGTAGGGGGTGGTCGGCGCCTGCGCCCGGACGGGCGACGCGGGTTCCGCGGTGGACGTCACGGCTGCCGTTCCCCTCGTCGGCGGCGGGCGGGAGCCGGCCGGCGCTCCCGGGGACCGCCGAGGCCCTCCTCCGGCGCCGGTGCGCCCACCTCGGTGTAGCGCAGACGGCGGGAGCCGTCGGTCTCGCCCGGCTCGGCCCGTGGCACGGAGCGCACGACGAGCCCCTCGGTGACCGGCGCGGCCGCGACCTCGCTGATGCCGGCCAGGGGCGCTCGCACCCGCAGCCCCAGGGAGGGCTTCAGCTCCCCGCCCAGGGCGGACCACACATCGGAGGCGGCCGGTGCGTCGAGACCGGTGCCGCCCGCGTCCAGGGCGACGATGAGACCGAGTTCGGCGAGCGAGCCGCCGAGCAGGTGCGGGGGCAGCGTGTCGGTGGACACGAGGCAGGCGAGCACCTGGGAGAGCAGTCGGTGCTCGTCCTGGGGCCTGCCCGCCCACGCCGTGACCAGATACGTCAGCTCGAACCAGCGCGGCGGCGTGCGGCGCGCGACGACGAAACCGTCGGCGTCGTACACCTCGCCGCCGCCGCTGCCGCGCCGGGTGTGGTCCTCGCGGATGTCGTACAGGAACACGCAGACGGTGGGAGCGCTGCGGCGCGCCGCCCAGTCACGTGTCGGCGCGTCGAAGACCACCTCGACGCCCGACGTCTCCAGGCCGGACTCCGCGAGGAGTCGGCGCAGCCCTTCGTCGACTTCGTGGATCACCGGCGGGTCACCACATCGGGCGGCTGGATCGTGCCGCTGACCACGAGGAAGTCGGTCGTCACCGGGGAGAATCCGGCACCGCTCGCGGTGATGACACGCGGACCCGTCCGGTCCTTGGCGAGGATCAGCAGCTGGCCGGTGAACGTGCCGTCCCGAAGGGGAACCGTCGGTGCCGCCGCTGCCGTGATGCCCGGCTTCCAGGTGAACCGCACCGGCACGCCGGGCGGGAAGTCCTCGCCGCGCACCGAGGTGACGAAGCCGGGCTTGCCGATCGGCGGCACCGCGACGATGCGCGGCTGAAGGATCCGCAGCCGCTGCTGGGCGGTGTTGTCGCGGCGGTCGGCGTCCGTGCCGGTCGTGGTGAGGGTGCCGGTGACACGGCCGGTCAGCGCCTTGTCGGGGCTGAGGACGACCTGAAGGACGGTCCGTGCGCCCGGTGCCAGGTCCGGCAGCGCGCACACCCAGGTACGGTCACAGCCCGGCGGCGGCCCGTTGTGGGGCACGCCCGGGGGCAGGCCGATGCGCAGCCGCAGACCGGTGGCCAGCGCGTTGCGGCCGTTGGCGACGGTGTACGTGACGACGACGCGACCGCCCACGTAGCCGGGGTCGGGCCGTGCCGTGACGCGCACCCCGGGGCCGGCCGCGGGCGCGGGCGGCTCAGGCGCCGGCGGCTCGGGCGTGGGCGTCGGCGTGGGCGGTGTGGGGCTCGGCGCAGGGGGTTCGGGGGCCTCGTGCACCGGCACGACGGTCCGGTCGGCGTTGTCGCTGGGGCGGGGGTCGAGGACGGCGCCGGTGACCGACCAGTCCACCGGCTGGTCGCCCGGCGTGACGCCGGTGAGGGTGACGGTCACCGGGACCGTGGTGCCCGGGGGCACCACGTCGAGGGCGCAGGTCAGCGCCGCCGGGTCGCAGTCGGCTCCGGGCGCGTCGAGCGCGGTGACGGTCAGGCCCGCCGGAGGCGCCAGGGTCAGCCGCGTGCCGGGCGAGGCCGCCGGGCCGTTGTTGACCACGTCCACCACAATCGTGTCGGAGTCCCCGACGGTGAGCGGCGGCATGGTGTCGGGCGCCCGGACGGCGAGGTCCACGGACTGCTGGACGGCAGGCTCCTTCTGGCGGCCCGGGAGATCGGTGGTGAGCCCGGTCAGTTCGCCGGACGTGACGTCCAGGAGCTTCAGCTTCTCGGGGCTGTCGACCGCACGGCCGGGGCGGGCGCTGAGGACCAGGCCCTTGCCGTCGGCCGTCCAGGCGGCGTCCCGTGGCTGGAACGGACCGGTGGACGCGGGCAGTTCCCGGCCGCAGGCGCCGGGGAGGCCGCGTGCGGCGGCAGGCAGCAACACCCGGCAGTCGTCACCCGACACGGACGTCAGCAGGATGCCGTTGCGCTCGTCGATCCGGCCGGCGCCGTTCTTGCGGTTGAAGGCGATGCCGGTCCCGTCCGGGGAGAACGCCGGGCTGTCGTCGATGACCTCACAGCTGCCCGGGCAGATCATGGCGCTCAGGTCGTGCTGCCGGCCGAGTGCGTTCACGGGCACGGTCCAGACGTGCTTGTTGCCGCCACCGCCGTTGATCACATGGTTGCGGGTGAAGGCCAGCGTGGTGCCGTCGGAGCTCCATGTCGGCTGGGCGTCCTGGCCCTGCGCCTGTCCGGCCGGCGGGGTGATCTCTCCGGTGATAGCGCCGGTCGCCGCGTCCGCGATCAGGATCCGGCCGGGCCCCGCGGCCTCGCCGACGCCGCCCGGCGAAGTCCTGGTGAAGGCGAGGTACCTGCCGTCCGGGGAGAAGGTCGGGTCGGTGTCCCAGTCCTTCGCGCCGCGGCCCGCGAGCGGTAGCGCCGCCGGGTCGGTGCCGTCGGCGTCCACCATCCAGATCCGTTGGATCCGCGCCTCGGGCGGGCCCTCGAAGCGGGTCACCACGATCCGGCGTCCGTCGGGCGTGTAGCTCTGCCGCTCGGTCCACGGGTCGGATCCGGTGGCCGGCCGGAACAACGGATCCTTGGCCGGGTCGGTGTTGGTGTCCGCCGCCGGATCCTCCTTGAGGATGGTCACGCCGAGGTCGCGGGGGTCGGAGCCGTCCATCCGGGCGTCCTGCAGGGTCACCACGTGCGGTCCGGGCGCCGAGGTGCGCTCGACCACGACACCGCCGCTGTCGAGCGGACCGAGCCAGGTGGGCGATCCGACCTCACGGTCCTCGCTGAGCTCCAGCTTGGGCGTCTCCTGGGAGTGCGCCGGGACCCGGAACACGTGGTCCCAGTCGCCCTTGCAGTCACAGGTGCGGTCCGGGCTGAGGAACAGCACGCCGTCCCCGTCGGGCAACCAGGCTGCCCCGTGCGTACGCCAGTTCGCCTGGGTGCCGGACAGCAGGGGCCCGTCGCCGCGCCCGTCGGTCCATCGCAGGCGGGGTCCCGCGGAGGTGGTGGAGGTGTACGCGATCACGTCCCGGTTCGCCGCGTCGTCCACCGGGTTCCACACGGGCTCGGTGGCCGTACCGTTCGCCGGGTCGGTGACACGGGTGGCCTCGCCGCCGTTCAGGGGGCGTAGGTAGATCTGCCGCCCGGCGATCGGGTCGCCGTCGCTGGAGTAGGCCAGACGCCCGCCCTCCGGCGAGACGGTGGGGTGCTCCTCGTTCGCGGGCGTGTCGGTGAGACGGGTGGGTCCGGTGCCGTCGGTGCCCACCAGCCACAGGTCGCGCCGGCCGCCGGACCCGGCCGAGTCGAAGACGACCGAGCGGCCGTCCGGCGTCAGCCGGGGGTTCGCCGCGTCGAGGCCGCTGGTCAGCCGGCGCACCGAGCCGTCCGCGGCCCGCAGGTACACCTGCGGGTTCTTCTCGTCGCGACGGCTGGCGAAGACCAACTGGTCACCGAGTGCCGAGGGTTGGACGTCCAGATGGGCCGGTCCCTCGCCGAACAGTGGCGCGCTGGAGACGCCGGTCGCCACCCGGCCGAGGCTGCGGTGCCGCGTACCGGCGTAGGCGATCCGGCTGTCACCGGCGTCGGCCGCCTTGGTTCCGGCCTCGGCGTCGTCCGGGCCGGTGGCCGCCGTCACCGCGAGCAGGGGGACGAGCAGCAGCAGCGGCGCGCCGACTCTCCCCCAGCGGTGTCGCCGACCGCCGGAGCCACCGGTGCTCATCACGGTCCACCTCACAGTCCGGTGCAGCATCACGTACAACCCCGCCACCATGGAGCCCGGCGCCGGCGGCGCGGCAGGGCCGGGTGGTCGCACCCGGGGGAAGCGACCGGTGCGCTTTCGGGCAGTGGCGGGGCGTGCGACCGCCATGCCGGCCCCGCCCCGCCGTCCGTCGTACGGCCGGATCGGTCAGATCAATCCGTTGCGCAGGGCGTAGCCGACCGCGTGCGTGCGATTGCGCAGCTGCAGCCGTGTGATGACCTCGTGCAGCACGTTCTTGACGGTCCGTTCCGAGTACGAGGTCTTGCGCGCGATCTCCGCGGTGTCCAGGCCGTCCGACACCAGCCGCAGCATGTCCGCCTCGCGCGGGGTCAGCGTGGCCAGGGAGGCGGCGCGGGGGTCGAGCGTCGAACGCTGCAGGCTGCCGACGTGGTCGAGGAGCTTCGCGAGCAGGTCGCCGGGCAGCATGCCCTCGCCGTTCGCTATTGCCAGGACCAGACTCAGGAGCCGGTCCCTGTCGGCCTCGGAGCGCCGCAGCACCGCGGTGACCCCGCATTCGATGGCGCGCTGCAGAGCGTCCCCGGACTCGAACTTCCCGACCACGAGTCCGGTGCGGGTCTCCGAGTTGTGCCGCAGGCGGTAGAGCAGAGCGGCCGTCTCGTCGTCCACGCTGTCCACGGTCACGAGCGACACCTGGGCCCTGTCGGCGTCGGCGTCGTCGACGAGCTCGATCTCGGGGCGTTGGCGCAGCTGGTGGACGACCCCGACGTGCAGGATCGGGTCCGACGCGTACACGGCCACGGTGACCCGTCGGCCGGGTGTGCCGGGTGTCGTCCAGGGCGCATGGAGCGCCTGGGCGGCCGGCTGAGGCGCGCCGGCGCCGGACGAGGCGGCTGAGTGGGTGATCTGGGCGTGGTGCATGTATCGGTACCTGTTCCGTGAGGCGTATGTGGGGGATACGGAGGGGAACGGAAGGGCGGGGCGCGGGCGAGGGGACCGTGGTGTCGCGGAGCCGGGGTGTGCCGGCGGGCGGCGGACCCGAGGCGGGAGGACGGATCAACGGGCCTCCGGAGAGAGGTGGTTGAGAGGTGTCTTCGGGGGCACGGGAACTGCCCGGTGCGTTGCCCTCGCGCCCTTTGTGGCGGTCGGGTCCGAGTCATAGCGTCACGGTGTGACGTCCCCAGCAGCCTCTCCCAGCCCTGGCGCGCCCGGCCTCGACATCCCGAGGGTGTCGGTGACGCCGGGCGGTAGCGCATCCACCAGCCTCACCGTTCGCAACGACGGCGACATCGTCGAGGCGTACCGTCTGGAGGTCGTCGGCGACTGCGCCGCCTGGACCACGGTGGAACCCGAGCGCGTCTCCCTCTACCCCGGTACGTCGGAGACCGTGACGATCTGTCTGGAGCCGCCGCGTTCGCCGCAGGTGCGGGCGGGAGACATGCCGCTCGCCGTGCGCGTGCTGCCCACCGAGCACCCCGAGGCCGTGCGGGTCCCCGAGACCACCGTGCACGTCGAGGAGTTCCGGGAGCTGCGTACCGAGCTCGCGCCCCGGCGCCGCCGCGGCTGGCTCCGCGGACGCTACCGGCTCGCCGTGCGCAACGAGGGCAACACCCCCGTACGGCTGGGGTTCACGCCCGGGCAGCCGGGCGAGGAGCTGAAGTTCGACTTCCGCCCCACGGAGCTGAAGCCGGCGCCGGGGGAGTCGGCGGAGGTGGGGTTGCGGGTCCGCGCCGGCCGGCCGGTGTGGTTCGGAACCCCCACGTCGTGGCCGTTCACGGTGGACGTGACCGAGACCGGTGACGGCGAGGACGGCGAGGAGCGCCAGGACCCCGGAGCCGTGCGGGCCCCGCTGGAGGCGGAGTTCGTCCAGATACCGATCTTCCCGACCTGGCTGCTCGCGGTGCTGGCCGCGCTGCTCGCCCTGCTGCTCGCCTGGTTCCTGCTGGTGCGCCCGGCGGTGCGCAGCACGGCCAAGGAGGCCGCCGACGAGGTGGTCCAGAAGAGGCCGACGCCCAGCGCGGACGCGAACCGACAGGCCCCGGGGACCGGCGGGGACAAGCGGCCGGGTGGCGGAGGCAGAAGCACCGCGCCCGGCGCGGGCGGGGACGACGGCGGTGCGGGCACCGGACCCGACGGGGTCGCCGGCGGTCAGCAGAGCTCGGCCACGATCGACCTGCAGACCGGCGGTGGGCAGACGAAGACCGGCACGTACACGGTGCCCGCGGGCAAGGCGTTCGGGATCACGGACATCGTTGTCGCCAACTTCCAGGGCGACGAGGGCGTGTTGACGATCGACTTCGGCGAGCGCAAGATCACGACGATCGCGCTCGAGACGTTCCGCAACCAGGACTACCACTGGGTCACCCCCATCAGAATCACCGAGAGCCAGACCGTCACCGTCCAGGTGACCTGTGCGAAGCCGGGCACCCCCGCCACCGGTCGTCGGGCCCAGGGGTGCCACGAGGTTCTGAACGTGAGCGGAGTGCTCAGCGACCTCAGGTGAACCACGTGGCTCGTACATCGTCCGTCAGTTCTGCCCCGGTAAAAGCCAGTCGCTCCCTCGCTGTCCGGAAAGCGACTCCGTGGAGAATCGACCAGATGTCCGTGTTTCGGAGGTCCGTTCTCGGGCCGGAGTGCGCCAAATCGGCGAACTCCGGCCTTGCGGTAGTACTCCACGGCCCATCGAAGAAGGCTGATTCCGATGCCCTCCCGTGCCCAGGTCAGGGCGGGGGGCCTCATGCCGGGGCGGTGCTCCGGCAGCTCCGTTCCGGTCGCGCGCGGGCGGGGCGATCTGGGTACGCTGGAAAGGGATTCCTGAGTCCACCGGCCCCCCCGAGCCCCGGCTGCCGGTAGTCGATCCCGCCGCGCGAGGTGACGCAGCCCCCGCGTTACAGGGGTAGGTGCGTTCCCATGGATCTCAACACCATCACCGAAGTCCTCCGGCGGCCGTCGGAGCGGCCCGGCGCCGACTGGCGCGAGGGTGACGCCTGGCTCGCGGGCGGTACCTGGCTGTTCTCCGTGGAACAGCCGGAGCTGCGCCGCCTGGTCGACCTCACCGCGCTGCCATGGGATCCCCTCGTCCGAGGCGACGCCGGTCTCGAGATCGGTGCCACGTGCACGATCCGCGACCTCCATGCCTTCGAGCCCCCTCGGGACTGGACCGCGGGCTCGCTGCTCGCCACGTCCTGCGAGGCGTTCCTCTCCTCGTTCAAGATCTGGAACGCGGCGACCGTGGGCGGGAACATCTGCATGTCGCTGCCCGCCGGTCCGATGATCACCCTCACGGTCGCGCTGGAGGCGCGGTACGAGCTGTGGGCCCCCGACGGTTCCGTACGCACCGTCGACGCCCTGGACTTCGTGACGGGGAACAACCGCAACATCCTCGCCCCGGGGGAGATCCTGCGCCGGGTCGAGGTTCCGGCGCATGCCCTGCGCAAGCGCGCCGCGCACCGCCGCTTCACACTGACCCACCTCGGCCGTTCGACCGTGTTCCTGATCGGTACGCACACGCCCGGCACGGGCGACCTGACGCTCACCGTCACCGCCGGCACCACGAGGCCGGTGCGATTCGCCTTCGACCGCATGCCCGATGCCCCCACGCTGCGACAGAGCATCGACGCCATCCCGGCCGACGTCTGGTTCGCCGATCCCAACGGGACTCCCGACCACCGTCGCCATCTCACCGAGCACTTCGCGGAAGAGATCCGCCGCGAACTCACGGCTGGGGGACCGGCATGACCTACCTCGTGAACGGCAGGAGCTTCGCCGAAGAACCGCGCCCCGGCCAGTGCCTGCGCACCTTCCTGCGGGAACTGGGCCACTTCGGCGTCAAGAAGGGGTGCGACGCCGGCGACTGCGGGGCATGCACGGTCTGGCTCGACGGTCGGCCGGTGCACAGCTGCGTCACTCCCGCCTTCCGCGCCGAGGACCGCGAGGTGACCACCGTCGAGGGTCTCGGATCGCCCGGCGACCTGCACCCGGCGCAGCGCCGGTTCCGGGACGCGCCGGGCTTCCAGTGCGGCTTCTGCACCGCCGGGATGATCATGACGTCGGCGACGTTCACCGAGGAGCAGAAGGCCGACCTGCCACGGGCGTTGAAGGGAAATCTCTGCCGCTGTACCGGCTACCGGTCGATCGAGGACGCCGTGCGGGGTCTCTCCGCCGTGGAGACCGCCGCGCCCGGCAGGGCCGTGGGAACCAGCGTCGGCGCGCCGGCGGCCGAGGACGTGGTGACCGGCCGGGCCGAGTTCACCATGGACACCCGCATGGACGGCATGCTGCACCTCAAGGTGGTGCACTCGCCGCACGCGCACGCCCGGATCGTGTCCGTCGACAGGACCGCCGCACTCGCCGTCCCCGGTGTGCGGCGCGTCTACACCTGGGAGGACGTGCCGCGCAGACGGTTCACCACGGCGATCCACACCGACCACCTCGTCGATCCGGACGACACGTATATCCTCGACGACACGGTCCGCTTCGCCGGCCAGCGCGTCGCCGCGGTCGTCGCCGACACCGTCGGGGCGGCGGAGGAGGGCTGCCGCCGGCTCGTCGTGGAGTACGACGTGCTCCCCGCGGTCTTCGACCCCGAGGAAGCCATGGCCGAAGGGGCGCCCCGACTGCACGGCTCGGAGGATCCGTTCGTGCGGGACTCCGTCCGCAACCTTCTGCTGGAGATCCACTCGCACATCGGCGACGTCGACGCCGGCTTCGCCGCGGCCGACGTGATCCACGAAGGCACCTATGTCTCACCACGCGTGCAGCACGCGCACCTGGAGACCCATGGATCGATCGCCTGGATGGAGGACGGCCGGCTGAACGTCCGCACCAGCTCGCAGTCCCCGTCGATCGCCAAGGTCAAACTGGCCTATCTGTTCGCCCTGCGCCCCGACCAGCTCCGCGTCTTCTGCAAGCGCGTCGGCGGCGGGTTCGGCGGCAAGCAGGAGGTCATCTCCGAGGACCTGGCGGCCCTCGCCGCCCTGGACACCGGGCGGCCCGTCTCGTTCGAGTACACGCGCGAGGAGGAGTTCACCACGGCCTCGCCGCGCCATCCGATGAAGCTGACGGTCAAGCTCGGCGCGAAGGCGGACGGCACGCTCACCGCCTTCCAGGTCCGCAACGTCTCCAACACGGGCGCCTACGGCAACCACGGCGGCGAGACGCTGTACGCGGGCGGGGCGGCCGTCATGATCTACCGCTGCCCCAACAAGAAGTACGACGCCTACTCCGTCTACACCAACACCGTCCCGAGCGGCGCGCTGCGCGGTTACGGAATGACCCAGCCCGCCTTCGCCGTGGAATCGGCGATGGACGAACTGGCCCTCGCCCTGCACATGGACCCGCTCCAGCTGCGCCGCCGCAACATCGTGCGCCCCGGCGATCCGCTCGTCGCGATGCACGACGGCCCCGACGACGTGATGTTCAACGAGGACGGCCTCGCCAAGTGCGTCGACCTCGTGGCCGGCTCCCTCTCCCGTACGGCCGACCAGCCGTCTCCCGGGCCCGGATGGCTCGTCGGGGTCGGCGTGGCGAGTTCCCTGCACGAGACCGCACCCCCGACCGAGCACATCTCCGAGGCGTGGATCACCCTCGGCGACGACCTCGTCTATGAACTGGCCGTCGGCACCGTCGAGTTCGGCGAAGGGACATCGACCGCGCACGTCCAGATCGCGGCCAACCAGCTGGGCACGACACCGTCGCGGATCCGCCTCGTACAGTCCGACACCGACCGCACCGGATTCGACACCGGAGCCTTCGCTAGCGCCGGACTGTTCGTCGCGGGCAACGCGGTGCTCCAGGCGGCCAACGCCGTGCGCGACCGCATCCTGGAGTTCGCGGCCTCCCACGCGGGTGTCCATGTCGTGATGTGCTCGATGGACGACGAGGACGTCGTCTGCGGGGACATCCGCGTCCCGCTCTCGGAGCTCGTCGCGCTCGCGCGGGCCCGCGGCATCCGGTTCACCGCCGCCCGCAAGGCGTACGGCTCGCCCCGGAGCGTCGTCTCCAACACGCAGGGCTTCCGTATCGCCGTCCACCCGGTCACCGGGGAGATCCGCGTCCTGCACAGCGTCCACGCGACCGACGCCGGTGTGGTCATCAACCCCGAGCAGGTCCGGGGGCAGGTGGACGGCGGCGTCGCGCAGGGCATCGGATTCGCGCTGACCGAGAACTACCAGGTCGACGCGGACGGAGTCATGGTCAACCCCAACCTCCGCAACTACCGGATCCCCACCTTCGCCGACGTCCCCCGCACCGAACTGCTCCTGGTGGGCTCCACGGACTCCGTCGGGCCCATGCGGTCCAAGGGGATGGCGGAATGCTGCATCAACCCGGTCGCCCCCGCGCTGGCCAACGCGCTCCGCGACGCCACCGGAGTCCGCTACCGTGAGTTGCCCCTGACCCCGGAACGGATCTACAGCCGGCTCGGCGAGAGCCGGCCCGCGCGGACGGGCCCGGCGCGATGACCACGCAGAAGCACCCGGACACCACACCCGGCACGGACGCCGCGACGGTCATCCTCGGCCGGAGGGTCCGGCCGGGCATGGAGCGGGCGTACGAGCGGTGGCAGGGCGGCGTCAACGCCGCCGCCGCCCGCTATCCCGGGTACCTCGGCGCCGAGGTCACCCCCGCGACCGACCTGCAACCCGACTGGGTCATCGTCTACCGCTTCGACTCGGTGGCCCATCTGCAGGCGTGGATGAACAGCGCGACCCGGCAGAGTCTCCTCGACACCGGCGAGGAGTACTTCGACGGTCCCGCGACCCAGCAGGTGATCAGCGGGGGCACACAGCCGACGGACCCGCTCGTCACCGTGGTGGTGACCCACCGCATCGCCCCGCACCATGTCGACGACTTCCTCGAATGGCAGCGGCGCATGAGCGAGGAGGAGCGCAAGTTCGAAGGCTTCCGCGGGACCGAGCTCTTCCGGCCGATCGAGGGCGTCCAGGACGAATGGACCACCCTCTACCGCTACGACAACGCCGAGCACCTCGACGCCTGGCTGACGTCGGCGAAGCGGCGGGGGATGCTGGCCGAAGGCGCGAAGTTCGACGACTTCAAGCTCCGGAAGATCGACAACTCCTTCGGCAGCTGGTTCGCCTTCGAGGAGAACGGCAGGGAAGCCCCGCCGCCCTCGGAGACCAAGACCGCCATCGCGGTCTGGGTCGGCCTGTACCCGACCGTGGTGCTCCTGACGCTCGCCCTCTCGCCGCTGCAGTGGCCGCTCTGGCTCGGGCTGCTCGTGGGCAACCTGCTGTCGAGCTTCATCATGAGCTTCTTCACGATGCCCTACTACGTCAACCGGCTGCTCAAGCGATGGCTGCGGCCCGAACCGGAGGAACCGCGGAGGAGGACCAACCTCATCGGACTCGGCATCGTCGCCGGCGTGACCGTCTTCTGGGTCGTCGTCTTCTACCTGATCACGCGCGTGTTCTGGACCCTGCCCTGAGGACGGCGGGGTCCGGACACGGTCATGCTGCGGGCTTGCCGGGCTGGTCGTGCGTCGAGCAGTGGATGCCACCGCCGCCCGAGGCGATCGTGTCGATCTGCACCATGACGACGTCCCGCTTGGGGAAGTGCTCCTGGAGGATGCCCTTCGCCCGGTCGTCCGCCTTCCGGTCCCCGAACCTGGGCATGAAGACCGAATCGTTGGCGACGTAGAAGTTGGCGTACGTGGAGACGAAGTCGTCGCCCTCGCCCGTGATCCTGTCGAGGTCGGGCTGCGGCAGGTCGATGATCTCGAAGCGCCGGCCGCGCGCGTCGGTCGCCTTGCTCAGTACGGAGCGGGCCTGGTCGGCCGAGCGGGACCAGGAGTCCGGGGGAGTACCGGGGAACGCCTGGTCCAGCAGGACCACGCCGGGCGCGGTGAACCGTACGAGGCTGTCCACGTGGGCGTCGGTGATGTCCTCGCCGCGGACGCCCGCCAGCCAGACGACCTTCTCCACGCCGAGGGTCTCGATCAGCTCGTCCTCGATCTGGTCCCTGCTCTTCCCGCGGTTGCGGTTGTCGTTGACGATCGAGCTCTCGGTGATGAGGAGGGTGCCCTCGCCGTCGGTCTCGAAGGAGCCGCCCTCGGCGACGAGCGGTGCCTCCTCGCGCGGGATGCCGTACCGGGCGAGCAGCTTGCGGCCCACCTCCGCGTCGTTGGTGTGCTCCTGCTTGCCGCCCCAGCCGTTGAAGTTGAAGTCGACTCCGACGACCTTGCCGTCGTCCTCCACGAAGACGGGGACGGTGTCGCGGGCCCACAGGTCGTCGACGGCGAGCGGAATGACCTCCACCTGAGAACCGCAGGCCCGCTGGGCCGCCGCCACCTGGTCCGGGCGGGCCATCATGACGACCGCCTCGTACTCCCCGACGGCACGCGCGATACGGGCGATGTCCTCCCGCACGTAGGGAAGGTCGTCCTCCCAGACGGAGGCGAGGGCCGGCCAGGACATGAACGTACGCGTGTGGCTCTCCCACTCGGCGCCGAAGCGGCGCTCGGTGCCGGCGGCCGGAGTACGCCCCGGCGCGGTCGTCGTACCGCCCTGCACGGACGCCTCGGGACCGCAGGCGGCGGCGCCGAGGCCGAGGGCGCCGCCGATCACGGCGAAGGCGCGCAGGGCCGTGCGGCGGGAGGGGGGAAGGTAGGACACGGTGTGCTCCGATCGTGGGCTGGCGAGGGTATCCGGCGGCGGCGGGCTGATCGCGGTGACGCGCGCGGCGGCGGGAGTCGCGGGCCTTGGCTTCACGCGTGTGGAGGCCGAAGGAGACGGCTGCTCGGAGGCGTGAGTGGGGGTGGCCGTGCCCCCACTGTGGCACTGACTGGATTTTCAGTCAAACGAGCTGGGCGGGTCGAGGTGCTCTTCCGTCCGCTCATCGGACCCGGCCCACGGCGTACGGTTCCGACAGTCCCGATCCTGATCCCAGCCCCTCGACCTCCGCCGCGATCGCTCCCCGCATCAGCTCGCGGGCGTGGGCGGTCGGCAGCACCCCGATGAGCCACCGGGTGCTCAGGCCCTCCAGGAGGACGGTGAGCCGTTCCGCCGCGGACACGAGGACGGCGTCCGGCGCCGCCGGGTCGACCCGGCCGAGCAGATCCGCGATCTCGCGCACCCACTCGGTGCCCGCCTGCCGCAGCTCCTCCCGCAACTCCGGCTCGAAGACCGCGCTGGCTCGCAGCTCGCCCCAGGCGGTGCTGTTCTCGCGCACCTCGGGAGCGTCCTGGAGTTCGAGGAGCAGCCGGTGCTCCAGTTCCCGCAGGGAGTTCTCGGGTTCCCGTTTCCCGGGCGGGCGGCCGCGGGTGTAGCGCTCCGCCCGGTCCCCGATGAAACGCAGCGTGTGGCGCAGGAGGCCGGCGCGGTCGCCGAAGTGGTAGTAGACGAGCGCCTTGGAGACCCGGGCCTCGGCCGCCAGCTCCTCCACCCGGAGTCCGCGCACCCCTCGGCGGGCGATCACCCGGGCAGCGGCCTCCAGGATCGCCCTTCTTCGCTCGTTCACCGTGTGCTCCTTGTCGTCATGGTCCGTCGTCCGGGGCCCGACCGGGGGCGGGCTGCGTGTTGACTGAAACTTTAGTCAAAGGCACGATCGTGGGCGGGGGCGCGCCGCGCACCCGTGCCGCCGTTCCGCACCGCTGTCCGGCGTGCCGCCTTCCCGCACCGCCGAAAGAGCCGCCCATGTCCTCCACCCAGCCTCCCGGGGTGCAGCCGCTCCACCCTCCGCTGTCGCTCGACGACCCCCGCGAGATCGGCGGCTACCGGATCCACGCCCGGCTCGGCTCCGGAGGGATGGGCGTCGTCTACCTCGCCCACACCCCGGGCGGGCGGCCCGTCGCCGTGAAAGCGGTCCGCGAGGACTTCGCCGCCGACCCCGAGTTCCGGCGGCGGTTCGCCCAGGAGGTGGCGAGCGCACGCCGCATCCACGGCCTGTTCACCGCGCAGGTGGTGGACGCCGGCCTCGACGCGGCCGTCCCCTGGCTCGCCACCGCCTACGTACCCGGCCCCTCGCTCCAGCAGTTGGTCGAGCGCCACGGTCCGCTCCCCGCGCGCACGGTGCTGCTCCTCGTCGCCGGGATCGCGGAGGCCCTCCAGGCCATCCACGGGGCGGGCGTGGTCCACCGGGACCTCAAGCCCGCGAATGTCCTCGTCGCCGAGGACGGCCCCCGCGTCATCGACTTCGGCATCGCGCGCGCGGCCGACGCCACCGGACTCACCGGCACCGGCCTGCGGATCGGCACCGCCGCGTACATGGCGCCCGAGCAGGCGCTCGGCCGGGCGGTGACGCCGGCCACCGACGTCTTCGCGCTCGGCGCGCTCGCCGCCTACGTGGCCGGCGGCGCCCTGCCGTTCGGGACGGGGCCCGAGTCGGCCGCGCTGTACCGCGTGGTCCACGAGCCCGCCGACCTCTCCCGCGTACCGGGGGAACTGCGCGAGCTGCTCGGGTGGTGCCTGGCCAAGCCGCCGGGCGGGCGGCCCACCCCGGGCGAGCTGATCGCCGCCGTGCGCGCGCACCCGGCCGTGGGTCCCTCGCCGGAGTTCGCCGACGGATGGCTGCCCGGGGCGGTCGGACGGGAGATCACACGACGGGCCACCGGCCCCTTGTCCCCGGAGCCCACCCTCTTCGACGGGGTCTCCCCGCACGACCGACCCACCCGCGCGGCCGTGCCGGCGGCCCCCGAGCTGGCCGCGACGGGTGGCGACGGCATCCACGGCCCGGCCCCCGCGCGGCGTGACCGCCGCAGGAGCGGGCGCGGTCGTGCGGCTCTGACGGCGGCGGCCGTCGTCGCGGCGCTCGTGGCGGCCGCCGGGGCCGTGTACTACCTGACCGGTCCCGAGGGGGACGGCGCGGAGCCGGATGTCGCGTACACGCCGGGCTACGCGGACGTCGAGCTGACCGCCCCCGACGACGGCTACGAATTCGACCTGGCCGCCGGGAAGGTGACGCCCGCCGAGTCGGCCGACTGGTACCTGGCCCGGGACAAGGGCGGGCTCGTGCTGCCCGAGAACGCCGACGCCTTCGTCGCGTCCGGGTACGTGCTCAGCCCCGCCGACTGCGAGCGGGGGATCGACACGGAACCGGTCGCGAGGCTGCCGTTCGAGGAGCTCGCCGACGAACGGCCGTTCTGCCTGCGCAGTGCCGACGGCACTCGGCTCGTCGTGGCGCGGCTGATCGAGGCGACCCCCGGGGGCGGTCCGGTCACGGTCGCGCTGAGCCAGTACCGCAGGAGCGGCTGAGTGGCCGAGTGGGTGTGGGGAGAGGGTCGCGGTCGTGGGCAGGTGCTGCCGGACGCCGGCCGCGGTCACGCCCTCCTGCGGTCCGGATAGGGTTCGTGACATGGCGTCTCGCAGTACTCAGATCCTGGAAGCGGCCGCCCGGGTGATCGCCCGGCGCGGGGTCCGCGGGCTCCGCGTGGAAGAACTGGCCGAAGAGGCCGGGGTGTCGACCGGCCTGATCTACTACCACTTCAAGGACCGCACCGGAATCCTGCGCCACACCCTGGAGTTCATCAACGACCGCGCCGAGCGGTACACCACCGCCCAGGGGTCGGACGAGGAACCGATGAGCTCCCGCGAGGAGCTCGACCAGGTCCTGCTCCTGGAGCTCCAGGACACCCCGGAGGTCCGGGAGAACAGCACGGCGTGGGGCGAGCTGCGGGCGAGTGCCGTCTTCGACCCCGTCCTGCGCGAGGACCTCGCCCGGGCGACGCTGGTGTGGGTGCAGGAGGTGGCCGCGCTCCTCGGCCAGGTGTACCCCATGGCGCCGGCGGCCAGGCTCGCCTCCGCCGCGGAACGGCTGACCGCCCTGCTCGAAGGTCTCAGCATGCGCTGGCTGAGCGGTGGCCTCGCGATCGACCACGCGCGCGCCCTCATGCGGGAGGCCGTCGAGGTGGAGCTGATCGGGCTGCGGCAGCCGTAGGGCCCGGCGCCGGGCGTCACCGCTTCCGCCCGGCGACCCCGCCTCCGCCCCCCGAGGCGTCCGTGGCGCGGCGGACGTGGTCCGCGCGACCCCGCGTGCCATGGGGTGATCGGTGGGTCGATCGACGGAAGTTCACGCACGCTTCATCTCTTGACTGAATTTTCAGTCAGTGTCACAGTGTGCGCATCACCGGGCTACGGGAGAAAAGGAACCACCCCCATGCCGCTGACCCCCACCGAGCGGGACCGCCTGCTGTTGTTCACCGCCGCCGAGCTCGCCCGCGCCCGCCGCGCCCGCGGGCTGCGGCTCAACGTTCCCGAAGCGACCGCGCTCATCGCGGACACCGCCTGCGAGGCGGCCCGCGACGGCCTGCGCCTGGCGGACGCCATCGACCGGGCCCGCTCCGTACTGGGCCCCGACGACGTCCTGCCCGGTGTCGTCGACGTCGTCACCGAGATCCAGGTCGAGGCCGTCTTCGACGACGGCACACGGCTCGCCGCCATCGCCGAGCCGTTCGGGGCGCGGGACCGGAACGACGGTGCCCCCGGTGCCGTACTGCCCGGTCCGGACCTCCTCGCCCCGCCGGAGCCGGCGCTGACCCTGACCGTCCGCAACACGGCCGCCGTCCCGGTCAGCGTCACCTCCCACTTCCACTTCTTCGAGGCCAATCCGCGCCTCGACTTCGACCGGGCCGCCGCCTACGGAATGCGGCTGGCCGCTCCCGCCGGCTCGTCGACCCGGTTCGACCCCGGACAGACCGTCGACGTGGGCCTGGTCCCGATCGGAGGCGCCCGCGTCGCCATCGGCTTCGCCGGACTGGTGGACGGCCCGCTGGACGCGCCCGGCGCCAGGGCCGTCGCCCTGAAGCGGGCCGCCGCCTGCGGATATCTGGGGGCCGAGCCGCTCGCGGACGCTTTCGAGGACGAAGGAGCAGGGATATGAGCAGGCCGACCAGGCACAGCGACCACGGCGACCACTGTGTCCCCGGAGTCAGCCGGCACATCGACCCGTACGAGTACGCATCGGTGCACGGCCCGCGTGCGGGTGACCGGGTGGTGCTGGGTGATTCCGGGCTGGTGGTCCGGGTGGAGTCGGACTCGCAGAAGCCGGGCGACGAGTTTCTGGCCGGATTCGGCAAGACGGCTCGTGACGGTCTTCATCTCAAGGCCGCCGCGGTCCGTGAGACCTGTGACGTCGTGATCAGCAATGTGCTGGTGATCGATGCGGTTCAGGGCATCCGGAAGGTGTCGGTCGGTATCCGCGAGGGCCGGATCCACGCGATCGGGCGCGCCGGGAACCCCGACACCCTCGACGGAGTCGACGTGGTCGTCGGCACGGGGACGACGATGATTCCGGGGGAGGGGATGATCGCCACCGCCGGTGCCGTGGACACGCATGTCCACCTGCTCTCGCCCCGGATCATGGAAGCTTCTCTCGCCAGTGGCGTCACCACGATCATCGGCCAGGAAATCGGCCCGAGTTGGGGTGTCGGCGTGAACTCGCCCTGGGCACTCCGCCATGCGTTCAACGCGTTCGATGCCTGGCCGGTGAACATCGGTTTCCTGGCGCGTGGTTCGTCGTCGGATCCCGCGCCGCTGGTGGAGGCGCTGGCCGAGGGCGGTGCCTCGGGTTTCAAGGTGCATGAGGACATGGGCGCGCACACCCGTGCTCTGGACACGGCGCTGCGGGTGGCGGAGGAGCATGATGTCCAGGTCGCGCTGCACAGTGACGGTCTGAACGAGTGTCTGTCGGTCGAGGACACCCTGCGGGTCCTGGACGGGCGCACGATCCACGCGTTCCATATCGAGGGCTGTGGCGGCGGGCATGTGCCGAACGTGCTGAAGATGGCGGGCGTGCCGAACGTGATCGGCTCCTCGACCAATCCGACGCTGCCGTTCGGGCGGGATGCGGTGGCCGAGCATTACGGCATGATCGTGTCCGTCCATGACCTGAAGACGGATCTGCCCGGTGACGCGGCGATGGCGCGGGACCGGATCCGGGCGGGGACGATGGGTGCGGAGGACGTCCTGCACGATCTGGGTGCGATCGGGATCACCTCGTCCGACGCCCAGGGCATGGGAAGGGCCGGCGAGACCGTACGCCGGACCTTCGCCATGGCGGGGAAGATGAAGGCGGAGCTGGGCCCGATGGAGGGCGACGGCGCGCACGACGACAACGCGCGTGTGCTGCGTTACATGGCGAAGCTGACCATCAACCCGGCGATCGCCCACGGCCTCGCGCACGAGATCGGCTCGATCGAGGTCGGCAAGATGGCCGACGTCGTGCTCTGGCGCCCGGAGTACTTCGGCGCCAAGCCCCAGATGGTCATCAAGAACGGCTTCCCCGCGTGGGGCGTGACCGGTGACCCCAACGCCGCCACCGACACCTGCGAACCCCTCGTCCTCGGACCACTGTTCGGAGCCCACGGCGCCACTCCCGCGGACCTCTCCGTGGCCTTCGTCAGCCGTGCCGCCGCCGAGTCCGGTTCCTTCGGCCGCCCGCACGACGCACTCGCCACCCGCCGTCGCCGGGTCGCCGTCCGCGGCACCCGCGGCATCGGGCCGGCCGACCTGCTGCTCAACTCCCGTATCGGGGACGTCCAGGTCGACGGCCGCAGCGGCCTCGTGACGCTCGACGGGGCGCCCATGCGCTCCGAGCCGGCGGACGAGGTCTCCCTGAGCCGCCTCTACTTCCTCTGACCCGCACCGAGTTTTCTCATACCCAGAGTCTTGACTGAAAATTCAGTTAGGGCCACGCTTCCTTCTCAGCGACCGAAAAGAGACCCCCGATGACCGCTTTCCGTATGCCCGCCGAGTGGTCCGAGCACGAGGGCTGTCTGATGGCCTGGCCCACCCGCGTGGATCTGTGGGACGGCGTCCTCGACGCCGTGAAGCAGGAGTACGCGGACGTCGCCCGCACCATCGCGCGCTTCGAGCCCGTCACCATGGTCGCCCCGCCCGGCTTCGGGGACGACGCCCGCACCCACTGCGGCGACACCGTCTCCGTGGTGGAACTTCCCCTCGACGACTCCTGGTTCCGGGACTCCGCGCCGCTGTTCGTCCTGGACGGCGACGGACGCCGCGCCGGAGTCGACTTCCGCTTCAACGCCTGGGGTCGCAAGCACCACCCGTACGACTCCGACGACCGGATCAGCGGCCTGCTCCTGGAGCACCTCGGCGTCGACCGCATCGCCTCCGACATGATCCTCGAAGGCGGGGCGATCACCGTCGACGGCGAGGGCACCCTCATCACCACCGAGCAGTGCCTGCTCCACCCCAACCGCAACCCGGAGTTGAGCCGCGAGCAGATCGAGGCCGAGCTGAAGGCGCAGCTCGGTGTCGAGAAGGTGATCTGGCTCCCGTACGGCGGCCTGCTCGACACCGAGACCGACGGTCACGTCGACGGTGTCTGCGCCTTCGCCGCCCCCGGGAAGGTCGTCGTCTCCCTGCCCGAGGACCCCGAGCACCCCGACCACGCCCGGATGCGGGCCAACCGTGCCGTCCTGGAGGTCTCGACCGACGCCCGGGGCCGTGCCCTGGAGATCGTCGACGTCCCCCAGACCGTGTTCGCCGAGGTCGCCGGCGTGCGCGTGGAGGTGTCGTACCTGAACTACTACGTCGCCAACGGCGGAGTCGTCGTCCCGGTCGCCGGAACCCCCCAGGACATGGCCGCCCTGGAAGTGATCGCCGGTGCCTACCCGGACCGCAAGGTCGTCGGCGTACCGGCTCCGGCGATCGCATACGGCGGCGGTGGTGTCCACTGCATCACCCAGCAGATCCCGGCGGCCGCCCGCCCCGGCGCGTAACCCCGGAAACCCTCAGCGCGTAACCCCGCGGGAAACCCTCGGTAATCCCTCCCCCGCCGTACCGAAAGAGAGCGCGACGATGAGCACCGCACCGCCCCCGCCCCGCGTCCCGAGACGTCGTCCCGTGAGGACCGTACTCGCGGCCCTCACCTCGGTCGCCGCCCTCACCGCCCTCGCGGCCTGCGCCGGCCCGCCCCGTGGCGGGGCGGACGGAACCGGTGCCTCGTTCGCGCTCTCGGCCGGCACCCCCAAGCCGAAGGGGGACATCGACTCCTTCACCTGGGCCGTCTACGCGGAGCCGCCCACCCTCGACTACACGATGGCGTTCGACTACCCGCAGAACACCATCCTCTCCAACGTCTGCGAGAGCCTGATGCGTTGGACGCCCGGGCTCACGCTCGAACCCGGACTCGCGGAGAAGGCGACCAACCCGGACCCGACCACCTGGGTGTACGACCTGCGGCGCGGCGTGCGGTTCCACAACGGCGGGACCATGACGGCGGACGACGTCGTCTTCAGCCTCGGCCGGCAGACGGATCCGAAGAACGCCGCCGCCTGGGCCCAGAACTTCCAGAACGTCGCCTCCATACGCAAGACGGGACCCCTCCAGGTCACCGTCAAGCTGAAGAAGCCCGACTCGCAGTTCCCCCAGTACATGGCGACCGCCGCCGGTGTCGTCGCCTCCAAGGCCGGGGTCACCGCGGCGGGCGCCGACTACGGCACCTCCGGCGGTCTCGCCTGCACCGGCCCGTTCGCGCTCGGCGCCTGGCAGAAGGGACAGTCGCTCGAACTGACGCGCTTCGACGGCTACCGGGGCGCCCGGGCCAAGGCCGGAAAGGTCGTCTTCCGCTTCCTCACCGACCCGTCCGCCCGGACCAACGCCATGCTCAGCGGGGACGTCGACGGCGGCTACCTCATCCCGACCGAGAGCTACGGGCGCCTCAAGGACAGCGGCGTCGGCACCCTCTACTTCGGCGAGGGCCTCAGCACCGTCAACCTCGGCATCACGAACATGAAGGGCGCACTCGGCGACGTACGTGTCCGCCGGGCGCTCTCCCTCGCCCTGGACCGCTCCGGGTTCGTGAAGGCCGGCCTCGGCGGCGCGGGGAGCGCGACCAGCTCCCTCACCACCAGGGCCGCCTGGGCGGGAGCCGCACCGGAGGTGCGCAAGGCGGCCTTCGACGGACTGCCGCCCACCACCCGGGACGTCGAGAAGGCGAGAGCGCTCGTCAAGGAGGCCGGGGCCACCGGCACGTCCCTGACCGTCGCCACCAGCTCCATCGGCCAGGACGTCTCCCTCCTCGCCACCGCGGTCCAGGCCGCCGGCAGCGAGATCGGGCTCAGGATCAACCTCAAGTCGGTCGCCCCGAACGCCTTCACCGCGCTCTTCACCGACCCCGAGGCCCGCGAGGGCATCGACATGTTCCCGCTCACCTACTACAACTCGATCACCGACCCGCTCGACCTCCTGACGAACTTCAGGACCGGCGCGTACCTCAACTTCGCCGGGTACAGCGACAAGCGGTACGACGGACTGATCGAGCAGGCCACCACCACCTACGACAAGGACCGGCGCCTGCGCGTCGAGAGCGAGCTCCAGCGGCACGCCGCCGAACAGCTGCCCTGGATCCCGGTCGCGGAGTGGCCCACCGCCCTCTTCCTCAACAAGCGGATCACCGGCGCCCCGACGACCATCGCGTACATGTACTACCCGTGGGCGGCGGACGTCGGCGCCGCGGGACCGGCCGGCGCGGGGCCGACGGACTCGAAGGCGCCGGGCTCGGGGGCCACGCCGTGAACCCCCTCGCCTTCCTGAGATTCGCCGCACGGCGGGTCGCCGAGATGGCGGCCACCCTCCTCGTCGCCTCGTTCGTCGTCTTCGGCGCCATGTACCTGGCGCCCGGCAGCCCCGCGAGCTTCCTGCTCTCCGGCCGCTCGGCCTCTCCCGAGGCGCTCGCCGCGATCAACGCCCGCTACCACCTCGACGACCCGTTCGCGGTGCGCTATCTGCGCTGGCTCGGTGACATGGTCCAGGGCGACTTCGGCCGCTCCCTCACGTACCGCACGGACGTCTCGCGGCTCCTGGCCGACCGGCTGCCCACCACCTTGCTGCTGATCACCATGGCACTGGCCGTCGTCGTCATCGTCGGACTGCTGCTGGGCCGGATCGCCGCCGTACGCGGCGGCACCACCGACTCCGCCGTCCTCGTCGCCACCGCCTTCGCGATCGGCACCCCGTCCTTCGTCGCCGCCGTGCTGCTGCAGGGCCTCTTCGCCGTCAACCTCGGCTGGTTCCCCAGCAGCGGCGCCGGCGACGGCTTCCTCGACATGGTGTGGCACCTGACCCTGCCGGCGATCGCCCTCGCGCTCTATCTGATCGGGATGCTCGCCCGCGTCACCCGCGCCGCCATGCTCGAAGCGCTGGACAGCGAACACGTCACCGTCGCCCGCAGCCGGGGCGTTCCCGAACGCCTGGTCATCCGCCGCCATGTGCTGCGCAACTCGCTCGGGACCGTGCTCACCACCGGCGGCCTGATCGTCTCCACCCTGCTGGTCTGCACGATCCTCGTGGAGACCGCCTTCAGCATCGGCGGAATCGGCCAGCTCCTCGAACTGGCCACCACGACCAAGGACTTCCCCACCGTCCAGGCCGTCTCCCTGATCATCGTCGCCCTGTTCATGGCAGTGAACCTGATCGTCGACCTCCTGCTGCCTGTGGTCGACCCCCGGATCGCCCTCGGAACGAGAGGGGCAGCCGCATGACCGCCGTCCTCACCCGGCGGCCGGGCCTCGCGAAGCTCCGCGCGGCCTCCGGCCGTTCGCCGCTGCACCTCGCCTGCCTGGCCCTCGTCGGACTCGTCGTCGCCGCGGCCCTGCTCGCCCCCTGGGTGGTGCCCCACGACCCCAACGCCGTCGACCTCGGCGGCGCGCTCGCCGGACCCTCCGCCGACCATCCGCTCGGCGCCGACGCGGCCGGCCGCGACACCCTCTCCCGGCTCCTCCTCGGCGCCCGCACCTCGCTGCTCGGTCCGCTCGGCGTCGTCGTCCTCTCCACCCTCGTGGGCGTGGCCGTCGGCACCGCCGCGGCCTGGCGAGGCGGCTGGCTCGACTCCGTCCTGTCCCGCTCCACCGAACTCGTCTTCGCCTTCCCCGGGATGCTCCTCGCGATCCTCGTCGTCTCCGTGTACGGAGAGGGCCTGCTCGCCCCCGTCGTCGCCCTGGGCGTCGCCTATCTGCCGTACGTCAGCAGGCTCACCCGCTCACTCGTCCTGGCCGAACGAGCCCGTCCGTACGTCAACGCCTACCGGGTCCAGGGCCACTCGGCGCTCCAGATCTGCCTGCGCCACATCCTGCCCAACATCGCCCCCGTCGTCCTCGCCCAGTCCACCATCAACTTCGGCTACGCCCTCATGGACCTGGCCGGCCTGTCCTTCCTCGGCCTCGGCGTGCCACCGCTCACACCCGACTGGGGCCGCATGGTCTTCGACGGCCAGACCGCCATCCAGCACGGCTACCCGCTCTCCGCGATCCTGCCGTGCGTCCTCGTCGTGCTCACCGTCGTCGCGTTCAACGTGGTCGGAGAGCGCTGGGCCGACCGCGTAGCCAGGAGAGACCGATGAGACCGCTGTCCCCACCCACCCCCGCCTCGCCGTCGCCACCGCCGTCCGCCACCCCCACGCTCGACATCCAGGGCCTGCGGCTCACCCTCCCCGGCAGCGCCCGGCCCGTCCTCGACGGCGTGGACCTCACCGTCGGCCCGGGCGAGACCGTCGCCCTCGTCGGCGAGTCCGGCTCCGGAAAGTCCCTCACGTCACGCAGCGCCCTGGGCCTGCTGCCGCCCGGCGCCACCATCGAGGGCACCGTCCTGGTCGAGGGCCGCGACGTCCTCACCATGGCCGCGGACCGGCTGCGCGCCCTGCGCGCGGGCACCGTCGCCATGATCTTCCAGGACCCGCGGGCCGCGCTCAACCCACTGCGCCGCATCGGCGACTTCCTCACCGAGGCCGTCCGGTCCGCGGGGACCATGGACGAATCCGGCGCCAGGGACCGGGCCGCGGAACTCCTCGCGGCCGTCGGGCTGGACGACACCGCCCTGCCGAAGTACCCGAGTCAGGTGTCCGGCGGCATGCTGCAACGGGTGGTGATCGCCGCGGCGCTCATGGGCGATCCCGCGCTCCTCCTCGCCGACGAACCGACCACGGCGCTCGACGTCACCACCCAGGCCGAGGTCATCGCCGTCCTCGCCCGACTGCGCGCGAGCTTCCGCACCGGGCTGCTGTTCGTCACCCACGACCTCGACCTGGCGGCGGCGATCAGCGACCGCGTGTACGTCATGTACGCCGGGCGGATCGCCGAGACAGGCCCCGCCGACGTGCTCTTCGAGGGTCCCCGACACCCGTACACCGCGGCCCTGCTGGCCTCCACACCCCGGCTCACCACCCCCGGCGGCAGACTCTCCGCCATCCCCGGACAGCCGCCCGACCTGCGCACCCCGCTGACCGGCTGCGCCTTCGCCGCCCGCTGCCCCCTCGCGACCGAGATCTGCCGGCAGGCGGCACCGGAACCGCTGCGGGCACCCGGCCGGCCCGAACATCTCGCCGCGTGCCACCACAGCGACCGGCTCGCGGAGAAGGGAGCGGTCGTCGATGCCTGAGCTCCTGCCCGAACCCGTCCTGCCCGGACCTCTCCCGCCCGAACCCCTTCTGCAGGTCGTCGACCTGAGCCGCGCCTTCGGCACCGTACGGGCCGTGGACAGTGTGTCGTTCACCCTCCCCGAAGGCGGCTCGCTCGGCATCGTCGGCGGCTCCGGCTCCGGCAAGACCACCATCGCCCGCATCGTCGTCGGTCTGGAGCGCGCCGACGAGGGAGAGGTACGGATCCGGGGCCAGGCCCGCCCCGCCCGGGCACGCGGACGGGCCCAGCGCCTGGCCAGGGCTCGCGAGGTGCAGATGGTCTTCCAGGACCCGTATCTCTCCCTCGACCCCAGGACCAGCGTCGATCAGGTCCTCCGCGAGACGCTGCGACTGCACTTCCCCGACCGTGATCCCGAGCCCCGCATCCGCGAACTCCTCGACCAGGTCGGCCTCGGCGGCCGGGCCGCCGAAGCGCTGCCCCGGCACCTCTCCGGCGGCCAGCGCCAGCGCGTCGCCATCGCCCGCGCACTCGCCGTGGAACCCGCCGTCCTCGTCCTGGACGAGGCGGTCGCCGCCCTCGACGTGTCCGTACAGGCGCAGATCCTCAACCTGCTCGCCGACATCCGCGAACAGACCCCGATCGGCTACCTCTTCATCACCCACGACCTCGGCGTGGTCCGGTGCGTCACCGACGAGGTCCTCGTCATGCGCCACGGCAGCGTCGTCGAGGCCGGCGCCACCGCGCAGGTGCTCGCCGCGCCGCAACACCCGTACACCCGGCTCCTCCTGGACTCCGTCCCGCACCCCGGCTGGAACCCGGACCGGATCGCGGCGGCCCGCCAGGAGCTGTCGTCCCCGTAGGCACCCCCACACAGGAGGCAGAAATGACCCGAGGCCTGAACAGACGAGGATTCCTCGTCGCCGCCGGAGCGACCGCCGCCGGCGCCGCCCTCGCCACGACGACCCAGGGCAGGGCCCGCGCCACCGCGGGCACCTTCCGGGTCCCGGTCGAGGACGTCCGCCACACCCGCACCTGGATGGCATGGCCGGACAGCACCTCGATCTGGGGCGGCAAGCTGAGCGGCGTACAGGCGGACATCGCCCTGATCGCCCGGACGATCGCGAAGTACGAACCGGTCGTCATGTGCGCCAACTCCGGCAGCGCCGCCAAGGCCCGCTCGATGTGCGGCTCCACGGTCACTGTCATCGGCTCCATCCCCGTCGACGACTGCTGGATGCGCGACAGCGGCGCCGTCTTCCGTACGGACGGGGCCGGCGGCCTGGACGCCGTGGGCCTCAACTTCAACGGCTGGGGCAACAAGCAGGCCCACGCCAAGGACGCCCTCGTCGCCGAACGGATCGCCGCCTACGTGGGCGTCCCGTTCACCTCCGCCGACCTGGTCGGCGAGGGCGGCGCCATCGAGCAGGACGGCGCCGGCACCCTGATGGCCACCCGCAGCAGCCTCGTGAACCGCAACCGTAACCCCGGGATGTCGGAGCGGCAGCTGACCTCGGCGATGTGCGAGGCGTACGGCGCGTCCAAGGTCATCTGGTTCGACGGGGTCCGGGGCCAGGACATCACCGACGACCACGTCGACGCCACGTCCCGCTTCCTCGCCCCCGGGGAGGCGCTCGTCCAGATGCCCCTCTCCACCGACACCGACGCCTACGCCCGCGACGCGCGCCAGCAGTTCAGCATCCTGTCGGCCTCGACGACGGCCACGGGCAGCCCGATGGACGTCATGCGCCTCCAGGGCCCGGACTACGAGAAGATCCGCTCCACCAGCCGGGACTTCCTCGCCTCCTACGCCAACTACTACCTCTGCAACGGCGCCGTCATCAGTGCCCACTTCGGCGACACCCGTGCGGACCAGGCGGCCAGGGCGACCCTGGCCCGTCTCTATCCGGACCGCGTCATCGAGCAGCTGAACATCGACCGCCTCGGCACGGGCGGCGGCGGCATCCACTGCGTCACCCAGCAGCAGCCCGCCGCCTGACCCCGCCCCGGTCAGCGTGCGACGGCGTAGACGATCAGGTTGTCCACGGGATGGCCGGCCGTGTCGAACGCGCCGTCGCACGTGATCAGTCGCAAGGCGCGTCCCTCGGCGGCTCCGTAGACCCTCTCCGTGGGAAAGGCGTTCTTCGCGACGGTCTCGGTGCCGGTGACCGTGAAGCGGACGGTGCCGCCGTCGCTGTCGCGTACGTCGACCGTCGCGCCCTCGCGGATCCGCTTGAGGTCGTGGAAGACGGCTTCGCCGAAGCGGGTGTCGTTGTGGCCGATGATCACCGCGGCGCCGGGCTCTCCCGGCCGGGGGTTCCCGGTGTACCAGCCGGCCGTCATCCCCTTGTCCGCCGGCGGCACTTCGACGGTGCCGTCCTGATTCAGGCCGAGCGTCATCAGATCGCCGTCGATGCCGAGGGACGGTATGGACACACGAGCGGGGACCGTCTTCGTGTCCTCGACCCGGTTCGGGGCCGGATCGCCGGCGGGAGTGCGTGACGCCGTCGCCGCCGGGGGCGATCCGGTGTTCGTGGTGCCGCTCGTGTCGCCCTCGGCGCCGTCGGTCGCGCATGCGCCGGCGGTCGTGGTCAGGACGACACACAGCAGCAGGGGCCGGGCATACGTCCGCCAGGTGCGGACACGCCGGCCGGTCGTGCGGGTCATGGGGGCTCCCCGGGCACGGAGCCGTGGTGCCGCCGGGTTCGGCGACACCACGACTCATCGGTCAGTCGTTGCGGTGGACGGCGCCTCGGCGGCGCAGCATGACGGTGCCGGCACCCGCGAGGATCGCCGCGCCCGCGACCGACCCGGCGAGGGCGGTCGTGCTGTCCCCGCTCCGGACGACGGGGCGCTCGCCTGCGGCGACACCGCCACGCGGCGCCGCCACCTCACCCGGGGTCCGGTCGGGGACGGGACTCGGCTGGGCGGCCGCCCGCTCCCCGGCGGCGACACCGCCACGCGGCGCCGCCACCTCACCCGGGGTCCGGTCGGGGACGGGGCTCGGCCGGCTGTCCGCCGTGCCGCGCCCCTTCTCCGACGATGTCGGGGACGGGACGGGCTGCGGCGTGCCGGAGCTCGCGTCGGGGGTGGTGTCGGCGGCCGCCGCGGGGCGGACGGCCGACTCCGACGGTGCGGCGGACGGACCGTCGGACGCGAACGCCGAGGTCGAGGGCAGGAGCACCCCGCCGATCACGGCGGTGGTGAAGGCTGCGGCGCGCAGGCCGCGACTGCGTCGGGACGGGCGGCGGTGGGACGGCATGGCTGTGGCTCCCCTTCGATACGGAACGGCCGGCGCCCGCGCCTTGACTCGCCCGGGCGCCCGGTGATCGCCATGCTCACGGAGACTTGTCAGAAAGCTGTCAGCAGCCTGTGGCCTTGCTGTCAGAGCTTCGCGACCCGGCCCGCGTCCTCGCGCACGGCCGCCGGAAGGCGCAGCGTGAAGGTCGAGCCGACGCCCACGGCCGAGGCGGCGGTGGCCGAACCGCCGTGTGCCTCGGCGAGTTTGCGCACGATCGAGAGGCCCAGACCGCTGCCGCCGGTACGCCGGTTGCGGGACCTCTCCGCCCGCCAGAACCGGTCGAAGACGTGGGGCAGATCGTCGGCGGCGATCCCGCTGCCCGTGTCGGCGACCTCCACGACGACGTCGGTCAGCGGCCCGCCGTCGACGCCCTCGCCATGGGCGCGCAGCTCGACGCGTCCGCCGCGCGGGGTGTGGCGTACGGCGTTCGAGACCAGGTTGCCGACGGCCTGCCGCAGCCTTACGGGGTCCGCGGTCAGCGCGGGCGGGGGCTGGGGCGCCCCGACGCTCAGGATGACACCGGCGCGCTCGGCCTCGGCCTGGTGCGCGGCGGCGACCTGGCCGAGGAGGTCCGTCACATTGACCGGCTCCGGGTGCAGACGCAGCGCGCCGGCGTCCGCCTGCGCGAGATCCTGGAGGTCGTCGATGATGTGCTGAAGCTGTACGGCCTCCTCCAGCAGCGAGGCGATCAGCGCCGGATCGGTGTCGGCCAGACCGTCCTGAGCGGCCTCCAGCCAGCCGCGGATATTGCTCAGCGGGGTACGCAGTTCATGCGCGACGTCGCTGACCATCGCCTTGCGCTGCGCCTCCAGACGGGCCCGGTGCTCGGCCAACTCGTAGAAGGCCGCGGCCAGCTGACCGATCTCGTTGTCGGCGTGCACCGCGATGGGAGCGGTCTCGACGCCTTCCTTCATGCGCTGTGCCGCGCCGGTCAGCGCGCGCAGCGGGCGGACGAGACGGCGTCCGGTGAGGATCGAGACGCCGATGGTGAGGGCGAGGACGAGCGCCGCCGCGCCGGCGATGCGGGCGGTGCTCGTCGCGGACAGGTCGAAGCCGGGGACGTTGCCCCGGTCGGGGTCGCCGATGAACAGCAGCGCCGGCTGGGCGACGTACGAGCTCAGTTGCTCGCGCCGCGCCGTGGCCACGCAGGAGCCCACGGCCTGGTCGGCCGCCCTGTCGACCTCCTTCGGTACGGGCATGGGCCTGGCCGTGGCGACGGGGCCGGGCCGCAGGCCGCTGTGCCAGGTCAGGTCCGGGTTCAGCGTGATGGCGGGACGGTTCTGGCGGCTCAGGCAGGCGTTGGTCAGTTTGGTCAGCGTTTCGAGGGCCGTGGCTTCCGTCTTCGTGGCGGCGTCGAGGTCGTCGGTGGAGCAGTCGTCCACGGCGACACGGTCGGCGGGGGCGTCGCCGCGGTCGATGCGCGGGCGCCCCGACGGGCTCTCCGTCACCTCGACGTTCTGGCCGAGCCGGCTCAGGCACGCCACGACGCGATCCGCCTCGCCCCGCAGTTCACGACGCTCCGAAGCCGGCAGACGGAAGGGGCCGACGGCCCGCGCGTCGATACGGTCCGTCGCGCTCGATCCGCTGTCCTTGGACAGCGCACTGTCCAAGGACAGCGGATCGACGACCGCCGACGGCCGGTTGGGCAGCTGCGGGCCCGCGCTGCCGGCCGAGTCGGCGAGGGGCTCGCGGGACTGGGTGGTGACGGCTATGCGGCGGCCGAACCGGGAGGCCAGGTCCTTGACCGTGCCGTCCACGCCTTCCCATCGGGGGTGGGTGGCCGCGTACCCGAGCAGGGCGTCGTAGATGCGCGCGTCGTCCGCCAGGGCCTGGCCCTGTTCCTGTTCGAGGGCTCCCGAGGTGGTCTGGGAGGCGAGCCATGTCGTCGCGGCGACGGAACAGGCCGCGACCAGCGCGAAGACACCGAGGAAGCGGCCGAGCAGGCTCTTGCGCAAGGGCAGCCGCGAGCGCGCCGTGCGGCTACGACGTCGCACGCCGCGTGCCCTTCGCCGGATCGGTCAGCTTGTAGCCGACGCCGAAGACGGTGAGCAGACGGGCCGGGGTGCGCGGTTCGGGTTCGATCTTCTTGCGCAGGTTCATGATGTGCATGTCCACGGTGCGATCGCTGACGTAGCGGTCGAAGCCGTGCAGCTTCTCCAGGAGCCGCGGCCGGGTGAAGACACGGTCCGGTTCGGCGGCCATGGCGGCGATGACCTGGAACTCCCCGGGCGTGCACTCCACGGGTGTCCCGTCGACGGTCACCTCGTGCCGGTCGGCGTCGACCCGCAGCGCGCCCACGGAGAGAACCCGGCCGTTGTCGGCGGCGGGTGTGCCCGCCCGGCCGGTGCGGCGCAGCAGCGTGCGGACACGCGCCATCAGTTCGCGCGGGCTGTACGGCTTGGTCATGTAGTCGTCGGCGCCGAGGTCGAGCCCGAGCAGCAGATCGTCCTCGGTGGACCGGGCGGTCAGCATCAGCACCGGCAGCTCCCGCGCCTCGCCGCGCAGGACCCGTACGACATCGAGCCCGTCGGTGCGCGGCATCATGACATCGAGGATCAGCAGATCGGGCTCGCACTCCCGCACCCGGTCCAGCGCCGCCCGCCCGTCGCACACGACGGTGACCGAGTGGCCCTCCCGCTCGAGATAGCGCCGCACCAGCTCGGCCTGCTTCTCGTCGTCCTCCGCGACCATCACCTCAGCACACACGCGGCCGATCGTAGGCGATGGGTACGGGCGGGAGTTCCGGGCCGCCCGTCGCCCGATGAGGTCGTCGAGGTGGTGAGGTCGGCGCCGCGGGGATCCGACGGCCGGGTCCCGGCGGCTACCGGTCGATCAGCGGCAGCACGGTGAAGGGGCGGTCCTGCCAGATCCGGCGGGAGGCTTCCTCCGGGTAGGCGGTGACGGCTTGACCGGTGTCGAAGACCCGCACGAGTCGCCGCTCGGTGTCGTACGCGGGCCAGCCCGGGTCGCCGTGGGCGGCGAACGACGTCCACGCGGCACGCATACGGGCGGACAGCTCCTCCGCCTCCGGGGAGGGCGCTTCACCGATCAGCACGGCGGGCTGGCCGCGGTCCAGATTGCCGAAGACCAGAGGTACGTCGAGACCGTGACAGGCACCGAGGGCGCCGCCCATGCCCGGGGCGTCCCAGGCCAGCTCGTAGACGTGCGTGCGGCCGCCGGCCGACGCCTGGGCCTGGGCGAGGTGGAGCGACGGCATGCGGAACAGCCAGTCGGAATGGACCAGTTCGTACAACGCCTCCGGGCCCGCGGCCGGAAAGGCGTCGCGATACCGGCGAGCGCCGTCCGAAGCCGGGGCGAGGGCCCGGAGGGCGTCCTCCGCCTGATCCTCGCTCACCTCGCCGAGCAGACCGGTGATCGCGGTGAACAGGCGGTGCTCGTCGCGGGTGTGGCCGACGAGGAGGTCGACGTCACGGCCGGCGCCGCCGGACAGGGCCTGCCACGGTGTGACGGGCAGGACGTCGCCGTCGACCACCGGCGACACGGGGATCGCCCGGTACGCGGGACGGCCCCAGCGCTCCGCCCACCGGTCCATCGTGGCGCCGACCGCGTCGGCCGCGGCGGGCAGTCGGTGCGGGGGAACACCGGACAGGTCGCTCACCGTGGGCCGCAGCCCCAGTTCGGCGGCGCAGGCCGTGGTGATGTCCGAGGCGAGCTCAGGTGAGAAGAAGGTGCCCTGCACGCTCTGCGCGACGGCCCGGCGGAAGAGCCCGGCCGCCCGGTCCATCGCCAGCAGGGCGGCGACCGATCCGCCACCCGCCGACTGGCCGAACACCGTGACCCGCTCGGGGTCGCCGCCGAAGGCCCGGATGTTGTCGCGCACCCATTCCAGCGCGGCGACCTGGTCGAGCAGCCCTCGGTTGGGCGGAGCGCCCTCGATTTGCCCGAAGCCCTCGATGCCGACACGGTAGTTGAACGTCACCACGACGACGTCGCCGTCCCGAGCGAGCCGGGCCCCGTCGTACTCGGGGAGGCCGGACATGCCGAACACGTAGGCGCCGCCCTGGATCCAGACCATCACCGGCAGCCCCGCGCCCGGGGTCGGTTCGGGCGACCAGACGTTGACCGTCAGCCAGTCGTCACCGGGTGCGTCCTGCGACAGCGCGTCCATGCCGAAGTGCCCGGCCTGCGGGGGCGGCGGACCGTACGAGACGGCCTCGCGCACCTCGCTCCAGCCCCGTACGGGCCGCGGTGCGGCGAAGCGCAGCGCGCCGACCGGGGGCTCGGCGAAGGGGATGCCCCGAAAGACCGCCACTCCCGCCTCACGGACGCCTCGCACCGCCCCGGCCACTGTACGGACCTCGGGCCGGGCTCCCGAGGAATCGGACGACTCGGACGCGGCAACGGTCATCACGACTTCTCTCCCGGAGGGGCAAGGGGCTCGCAGCGAGCGCGGTCCCTTCGCATGATCCGCCGCGTCCGGATGTCCCGCCAGTCATTAAAGGAGGATCCGGACCGCCCTCGCCGGAGCGGAGCCCGACGGCGCGATCGGTCGTCCGCTCCGGGCGTTCACGCGCGACGTCGTCCGGCCCGATCACACGTCGACCGACGCCCGGGCTCTCTACACTCGGTCATGTGCCTGACAGGCACGGCACCACTCCCACGGACGGCACCACACCTCGAAGGGGGCGATCAGCGCATGACCAAGCCTGAGAGCGCGGGGCACGACGACTACGACGTCGTCATCAGCGGAGCCAGCCTCGCCGGCAGCGCCGCGGCGATCCTGCTGGCTCGACGGGGTGTCCGCGTCGCACTGCTGGAACGCCGCTCGGACCCCGAGGCGTACAAGGTGCTGTGCACCCACTCCCTCACGGCCAACGCCTATCCGGTGCTGGACGAACTCGGCCTCGTCCCCGCTCTGGAGAAGGCGGGTGCCGTGCGCAACGAGGCCCGCTGGTACACCCGTTGGGGATGGATCGAGCCGAGGGCCGCGCCGGGAGGCCCCGAGCTTCCGTACGCCTACAACGTCCGGCGCAGCACCCTCGATCCGTTGATCAGGTCCCTTGCGGCCGGAACCCCTGGCGTCGATCTGCTCCTCGGGCACCGGGTGACCGGGCTGGTCCAGGAAGCCGGGCGGACGGTGGGAGTGCGCGCGTCGACACCACAGGGCGAGCGTGAGATCCGGGCCCGCCTGGTGGTCGGCGCCGACGGCAAGGAATCGGCGGTGGCGAAGCTCGCCCGGGTACCTGCCCGGGAGTACGAGAACGGGCGGTTCGGCTATCTCGCGCACTTCCGCGACCTTCCGCTGCGCGGCGGGATCGCCCACGCCTGGTTCCTCGAACCCGACATGGCGTACGCGTTCCCGAACGACGACGGGGTGACGGTCCTCGCGGTGCTCCCGGACAAGAAGCGGCTGCCGGCCTTCCGGGAAGACCTGGAGGGCAGCTTCCTCGACTTCGTCCGCGCCCTGCCCGACGCGCCGCCCATCGATTCCGCCGAACGCGTCACGAAGATCATCGGTTCGGTCGACTACCCGCTGCACACCCGCAAGCCGACCGCACCGGGCGTCGCCCTCATCGGCGACGCCGCCCTGACCGGAGACCCTCTGTGGGGGGTGGGATGCGGGTGGGCCCTGCAGTCCGCGCAATGGCTGGCGGATGCGGTCGCCTCGGCCGCGACCGGCCGGGGGGACCTCGACAAGTCGCTCGCGGTGTACGCCCGCCGGCACCGACGCCTGCTCGGCCACCAGTACCTGGCCGCCGACTTCGCCAAGACCCGTCCGTTCAATCCCCTGGAGCGGCTGATGTTCTCGGCGGCGGCGCGCGATGAATCGCTGGCGCGGCACATGCATCTCTTCGCATCCCGCCTGATAGGTCCCCTGCGATTCCTGAACCCCATGGCGGTGGCCAAGGCTTCGGCCGTCAACCTCAAGCACCGCGCGGCGGCCGCCCCACCCACCCGCTGACGCCTCGGAAGTCCAAGATTCGAGCGGGCTTGTCCATGGGCCTGTCGGGCATGCGGCCCCAGTCTGGCCGCATGCCCCCAAGCGACCTTGTTCCGCCCACTCGTCGTACCGTGATGAAGGCCGCCGCCCTGGTCGCCGCTCTCGCCGGCGGCCTCCCGACGGAGGCCGCTCGCGCGGCTCGAATGAACCCCGGGCCTGCGCGGTCTCCCCGGGGCCCGAACGGGCCCCGGGGCTTCGCCACTGCGGGGTCGAGCAGGGGATCTCGACCGCCGACTACAGCCAGTCGCGCTTTTTGAAGATCACGTACAGGCTGACGCAGACCACCGCCATCAGCACGATCGCGAACGGATACCCGCCCGCCCAGTGCAGCTCCGGCATGGAGTCGAAGTTCATGCCGTAGATGGTGCCGACCAGGGTGGGGGCGAAGAGGATGGCCGCCCACGAGGAGATCTTCTTGATCTCCTCGTTCTGTTCGAAGCCCGCCTCCGCCAGTGCTCGCATCTCGGCGTTCTGTTGCTGTGTCACCAAGGTCGCGTTCACCGTCAGGATCTCCGTCAGGGCCTGGCGGAAGCCGTCCACGCGCTCGCTGGTGTGGGTGACGTGGTCGGCCACGTCGCGGAGGTAGCGCTGGAGTTCCTCGTCCGTGCCGTACTTGGCGAAGCCCGCCATCAGGCCGTGCAGCATGCCGACGAGGGGGCGGGTTGCGCGTTGGAACTCGACCATTTCCCGGGAGAGTTCGTAGATGCGGCGGGAGACCGCCGGGTCGCCGCCGAAGACCTCGGTCTCGATCTCGTCGATGTCGTTCTGGACGCCCGCGACCACCGGGGCGTAGCCGTCGACCACCGCGTCGAGGATCGCGTACAGGACCGCCTCCGGGCCCAGCGCCAGGAGGTCGGGGTCCTCCTCCATGCGGTGGCGGACCGCCGAGAGGTCAGGGGCCGCGCCGTGGCGGACCGTGATCACGAAGTCCCGGCCCACGAAGACATGCAGTTCGCCGAAGTCCACCTCCTCCTGGGCGTCCAGGTAGCGCGCCGCGCGGAGCACGACGAAGAGAGTGTCGCCGTAACGTTCCAGCTTCGGGCGCTGGTGCGCCTCCAGGGCGTCCTCCACCGCCAGCTCGTGCAGGTCGAACTCGCCCGCCAGTGAATGGAGTTCGGACTCCGTCGGGCGGTGCAGGCCGATCCAGGCCATGCCGTCCGGGTACTCGCGCAGCCGGCGGAACGTCTCGGCCAGCGTGGCGGGGGAGGCGACCCGGCGGCCGTCTCGATAGAGGGTCGCCTGGACCACGCTCGGCCGGTCGGCGGGTCCGGACTCGGGCCCGGTCGGCTGCGGCTCCGGCGGCGTGGCCGGCGGCTCCGGCTGGCGGCGCCAGGCTGCGCGAGGGCGGCGCTCCGACATCGTGGGGTCCCTCTCCGTGTTCATGATCGGGTCCAGGGTCTCCGGGCAGGATATATGCGGCGCATTGCCGCAGCGCGTCGGCACCCGGCGTGCGGATGCGGCCTTGCGGACCGTAGCTGTCCGCAAGTCTGGGTAGCGTGCTGTCCATGCCCTCCAAGACGACGAACCCGGTCCTCTCCACCCGCGCTCTGGGTCGCGCCACGCTGGCGCGGCAGCTCCTGCTGGCGCCCGCGGCGATGTCCGCCGAGGACGCCGTCTCGCACCTCCTCGGCCTCCAGGCCCAGAACACCAAGCCGCCGTACTACGCGCTCGCCGCCCGCCTCGACGGCTTCCGGCCCGAGGAGCTCTCCGAGCTCATGGAGTCCCGTCGGGTCGCCCGCATCGTCACCATGCGCTCCACCATCCACACCCACACCGCCGACGACGTGTTCACCCTGCGGCCCCTGGTCCAGCCCGCCCGCGACCGCGAGATCGGCATCTTCCGCAAGGGCCTCGTCGGCGTCGACCTCGACCGGCTCGCCGCCCTCGCCCGCGAGCTCGTCGAGGAGCGGCCCCGCACCCCCAAGGAGATCCGCGAAGCCCTCCTCGTCGAGTGGCCGGACGCGGACCCCCAGTCCCTCGGCATCGCGGCGCGCTGTCTGCTGCCCCTCGTCCAGGTCACTCCGCGCGGCCTGTGGCGCAGCAGCGGGCAGGTCTGCCTGACCACCGCGGAGACCTGGTTCGGCCGCCCCTTCGAAGCCGTCCCCGCCGAAGCCGGACCGGCTCAAGCCGTCCCCGCCGAAGCCGGACCGGCTCAGGCCGACCCCTCCGAAGCCGAGCCCACCCCCGACGGCACGGTCCTGCGCTACCTCGCCGCCTTCGGCCCCGCCTCCGTCAAGGACATGCAGACCTGGTGCGGCCTCACCCGCCTCCGCGACGCCTTCGAGCGCCTGCGGCCGGGGCTCGTCACCTTCCAGGACGAGCACGGCGTCGAACTCTTCGACCTGCCCGACGCCCCGCGCCCGGACGAGGACACCCCGGCCCCGCCGCGCTTCCTCCCCGAGTTCGACAACCTGCTCCTGTCGCACGCCGACCGCAGCCGCGTCGTCGCCGCCGAGGCCCGCAACCGCACCTGGAAGGGCAATCAGGCGTACTGCGTCTTCCTCCTCGACGGGCTCCTCGCCGGCCTCTGGCGACTGGAGGAGACCAAGGAGCGCACCGCGATGACCATCCAGCCCTTCGGCAGTCCGACCAAGGCCCAGCGCGTCGAGCTGGCGGAGGAGGCCGAGCGGATGCTGGGGGTGATGGCTCGGCCGGGTGTCCCGTACGAGGTGGCCTTCGGGATCGTCGACGCATGAGCGACCGCCCGCCGGCTACGGCAGCGCCCCCGCCCTCCTCGCCGCCACCACCGCCTCCAGGCGCGTGTGCGCGCCCAGCTTCCGCATCGCCGAGCGCAGATACCCCTTCACGGTCTCCGGCCGCAGCCCCAGCCGTGCCGCCGCGCCCGCGTTCGTCGCGCCCTGGGCCACCGCCGCCAGCACGTCCAGCTCGCGCGGCGTCAGCGTCACACCGGGCGTCGCGCCCGGCGGCGTGGACGCCGACTCCAGCCGGCCGCACACCGCCAGCAGCCGCTCCCTGAGCTCCGGGTCCCCGATCCGCGGCGCCAGCTCCCGCAGCTCCCCGTGCGCCTGCCGGACCTCCTCCCAGGAAGGCCCCGAGACCGGTCCCGAGGGCACCGCCGACAGGAGCTCCCGTACCTCGTCCCGTACCGCCAGCGCCTGCTCCAGGTCGCGGGCCGCCGCCACGGCCGCGTCGGCGACGCGCTCGCCCAGCGGCAGCGAGTCCCGCAGCGCCCCGTACAGCACTCCCCGCACCTTGCGCCGTACGACGACGGGCACCGCGATCACCGAACGCAGGCCCTCCGCCGACACGGGAACGTCGTACTCGTGCGTGATGTGCCGCGCCGACGCGTAGTCGACGACCGCGCACGGCCGCGCCAGCGCCAGGCACTTTCCGCCCAGGCCGCTGCCCGCGGAGATCGCGAGTCCGTGCAGGGCGGGCGTGACGGCTCCGTTCAGCTCCGAGATCCGCAACGGCCTGCCCTCGTGCAGCAGCCCGCCGAAGACCACCTGGAGTCCGGTGGCACGGCGCAGCCGCGCCAGAGCACCGCGCATCTCGACCGCTTCCGTCCGCTCGGACACGCGACCACTCCTTCACCCCCGAACGGGGGTAGTGAGACCTGGGTCACTGATTACACGATGTCCGTGACCGGTCCCGCAACGAGGAGGACACATGACGGCTACCACCGCGACGGAGAGGTTCCGGGCCGCCCGCGACTTCCTGCTCCAGCACCGCGAGGACTACGGGACGGCCTACGAGGGCTTCGCCTGGCCCCGCCCGGAGCGGTTCAACTGGGCCCTGGAGTGGTTCGACGTCATCGCGGAAGGCAACGACAGGACCGCCCTGCACATCGTCGAGGAGGACGGCACCGAGACGAAGGTCGGCTTCGCCGAGATGTCCGCCCGCTCCGACCGGGCCGCCAACTGGCTGCGCGCCCACGGCGTTCGGGCCGGCGACCGGATCATCGTCATGCTCGGCAACCAGGCCGAGCTGTGGGAGACCGCGCTCGCCGCGATGAAGCTGCGCGCCGTCGTCATCCCGGCCACCCCGCTGCTCGGCCCCGCCGACCTGCGGGACCGCGTCGAGCGCGGCCGGGCCCGGCATGTGATCGTGCGCGCCGAGGACACCGCCAAGTTCGAGGACGTGCCGGGGGAGTACACCCGGATCGTCGTCGGGGGCGAGCGCGCGGGCTGGCTCTCGTACGAAGAGGCGGACGACGCCTCCGACACCTTCGAGCCGGACGGCGTCACCCACGCCGACGACCCGCTGATGCTGTACTTCACCTCCGGTACGACCGCCCGGCCCAAGCTGGTCGAGCACACCCACACCTCGTACCCCATCGGCCATCTGGCCACCATGTACTGGATCGGTCTCAAGCCCGGCGACGTGCATCTGAACATCTCCTCGCCGGGCTGGGCCAAGCACGCCTGGTCCAACCTCTTCGCCCCGTGGAACGCCGAGGCGACGGTCTTCATCCACAACTACACCCGCTTCGATCCGGCGCGGCTGATGCAGGAGATGGAGCGCAACGGCGTCACCGGCTTCTGCGCCCCGCCGACCGTCTGGCGGATGCTGATCCAGGCCGACCTGACCCAGCTGAAGAACCCGCCGCGCGAGGTCGTCGCGGCCGGCGAGCCGCTCAACCCCGAGGTCATCGAGTCCGTGCGGCGGGCCTGGGGCGTGACCATCCGGGACGGCTTCGGCCAGACCGAGACCGCCGTCCAGGTCTCCAACAGCCCCGGCCAGCACCTCAAGGAGGGCTCCATGGGCCGGCCGAGCCCCGGCTTCAGGGTGACGCTGGTCGACCCCGTCAGCGGGCGGGCGGACGTCGAGGAGGGCGAGATCTGCCTCGATCTGTCCACCGATCCGGTGGGCCTGATGACCGGCTACCACGGCGACCCGGAGCGCACGGCCGAGGCGATGGCCGGCGGCTACTACCGCACCGGCGACATCGGCTCCCGCGACGCCGAGGGCTACATCACCTACATCGGGCGCGCCGACGACGTATTCAAGGCATCCGACTACAAGATCTCGCCGTTCGAGCTGGAGAGCGCGCTCCTGGAGCACGAGGCGGTGGCCGAGGCGGCGGTCGTCCCGGCCCCGGACCCGCTGCGGCTCGCGGTGCCCAAGGCGTACATCGTCCTCGCGGACGGCTGGGAGCCGGGGGAGGAGACGGCGAAGGCGCTCTTCGCCCACTCGCGCGCGGCGCTCGCCCCGTACAAGCGGGTGCGCCGCATCGAGTTCGCCGAGCTGCCGAAGACGGTCTCGGGCAAGATCCGCCGGATCGAGCTGCGCGAGCGTACGGCGAAGGGCGAGGGCATCGAGTACGTCGAGGGAGACCTGGGATGAGTCTGTCGTACGCGCACGGCGCGAGCCCCACCGAACTGCTGGGCGACACGATCGGGGCCAACCTGGACCGGGCCGTCGCGACCTGGCCGGAGCGCGAGGCGCTCGTCGACGTGCCCACCGGGCGCCGCTGGACCTACGCCCGATTCGGCGCGGACGTCGAGAATCTGGCGGACGCGCTGCTCGGCAGCGGGGTCGCCAAGGGCGACCGGGTGGGGATCTGGGCGGTGAACTGCGCCGAGTGGGTGCTCGTCCAGTACGCGACCGCCCGCATCGGCGCCGTCATGGTGAACATCAACCCGGCTTACCGTGCCCATGAGTTGGAGTACGTGCTCAAGCAGGCCGGCATCTCCCTGCTCTTCGCCACGCTCGCGCACAAGACGAGCGACTACCGGGCTCTGGTCGAGGAAGTCGCCGGGAGCTGCCCGGAGTTGCGGGAGGCCGTCTACTTCGGCGACGCGAGCTGGGACGAACTGCTCTCCCGTACGGCCGGAGAGCTGAGCCCGGCGGAGCTGTCCTGCGACGAGCCGGTCAACATCCAGTACACCTCGGGCACCACGGGCTTCCCCAAGGGCGCGACCCTCTCGCACCACAACATCCTCAACAACGGCTACTTCGTGGGCGAGATGATCGCCTACAGCGAGCAGGACCGGATCTGTGTCCCCGTGCCCTTCTACCACTGCTTCGGCATGGTGATGGGCAACCTGGCGGCCACCTCGCACGGCGCCTGCATCGTCATCCCCGCGCCCTCCTTCGATCCCGCGGCCACCCTCCGCGCCGTCGAGCGCGAGCGCTGCACCTCGCTGTACGGCGTACCGACGATGTTCATCGCGGAGCTCGACCTCCCCGACTTCGCCTCGTACGACCTCTCCACGCTGCGCACCGGGATCATGGCGGGCTCGCCGTGCCCGGTGGAGGTGATGAAACGGGTCGTCGCCGAGATGAACATGGCCGAGGTGTCGATCTGTTACGGCATGACCGAGACCTCGCCGGTCTCCACCCAGACCCGGCGCGACGACGACCTGGAGCGCCGTACGGGCACGGTGGGGCGGGTGATGCCGCACGTCGAGGTGAAGATCGTCGACCCCGGCACCGGACTCACGGTGGAGCGCGGTACCGCCGGCGAACTGTGCACCCGTGGCTACAGCGTGATGCTCGGCTACTGGAACGAGCCCGAGAAGACCGCCGAGGCCGTCGACGCCGGCCGCTGGATGCACACCGGCGATCTGGCGGTGATGCGCGAGGACGGCTACGTCCAGATCGTCGGCCGCATCAAGGACATGATCATCCGCGGCGGGGAGAACGTGTACCCACGCGAGATCGAGGAGTTCCTCTACGGGCACGAGAAGATCGCCGACGTCCAGGTGGTCGGTGTCCCCGACGCCCGCTACGGCGAGGAGATCCTCGCCTGTGTGATCCCGCGCGACGTCGCCGACCCGCCGACCCTGGACGACATCACGGCGTACTGCCGCGACCGTCTGGCGCACTACAAGATCCCGCGCCGGGTGGAGATCCTCGGGGAGTTCCCGATGACGGTGAGCGGCAAGGTACGGAAGGTGGAGCTCAGGCAGCGGTACGGGTGAGCGGCGCAGGCTCCCCGGTCTGCGGCGCTTACGGGGACGGCGCCACGGAGCGGGGAGCGGGCCTCCCCGCCAGCTCGCGCCGCATGCAGACCCGGGGCCAGGTCGCCAGACCGTGGGCGGCCTCGGCCAGCTGGATGGCGCGCAGCCCGGCGGTGAGGTCCGGGTCGGATTCGGCGAGGGGCCGGAAGCCGAGGCGCGTGTAGTACGGCGCGTTCCACGGCACCTCGGTGAAGGTCGTCAGGGTCAGCGCGGTCAGTCCCCGCTCGGCCGCGTTCGCCGCCAGATGCTCGATGAGCAGGCGGCCGATGCCCTGTCGGGCGGCGGCCGGGTGCACCGACACCTGCTCGATGTGGGCGGCCCCGTCGACGGTGTCCGTCAGCAGGTACGCCATCGGGCGGTCGGCCTCGTCGACGGCCACCCAGGCCCGGCCGGCACGTCGGTAGCCGTCCAGGACGTCCAGCGGCAGGGGCTCGTCGTCGGCGATGACCGCCATGCCGAGGGATCGGAAAGGTTCGCCCGCGGCCCGCTCGATGTCCTGGAGCAGCGGGAGTTCGGCCGGTGCGGCCGCTCGGATGCGCATGGTCCAGTATGGCGCGCGCTCAGTCCGAGCCGCCGCCCCCTCCGCCGGCTCCTCCCTCGCCCGCGCTCCAGCCGTCGCCGCCGCCGAACCAGCCGCGCCCGGTGGCGTAGCCGTCGGTCCCGCCGCCCCGGCCCAGCAGCCCGCCGTCGCGCGAGAAGCGCGGCAGGAAGAGGGCGAGAGCCGGGTCGCCGTAGAGGGCGACGTACAGCAGGACCAGATTGCCGTCCGTCACCTCGCGACGATGCGCGGGCAGCGGGTGCCGCTCCCGCAGCCCGGCCAGCAGCCGGCGGGCGGCGCGGGTCGTGGGCGGGAGGAACAGCAGAGCGGACGCGGTGACGGTCGGCACCGCTCCGAGGCCGAGCGCCAGGGCGAGCTCGGCACCGGACGGGCGGGTGATCAGCAGGCCCGCCGCCACCGTCGCCACCGCGCAGACCAGCAGCACGCGGGCGACACGCAGCCGGCCGTACGGGCGGAGGAGCCCCGTCCGGCCGAGTTCGGCGCGCAGCGCGTCGACGGCCCGCCTGGCCCTGGGCTGGGATGCCAGCACCCGTATCCCGAGGGCTCGGCGCAGTGAGCTGTGCACTCCGAGCTGGACCGGGTCCCGGGTCCGGCCGGGCCCGCCGTTGGCCCGAATCGTGCCCTTCCGGCCGGCGGCCACGGCGCCGCGCTGGTGCAGTGCGACCAGTGCCACGACGACGACGGCCCGGCGCCCGCCCCGGAGCAACGCCAGTGCCTGTGGAGCGAGTTCGGTCCGCTCCGGGCTGCGGGTTCGCAACAGAGCGAGCGCCAGCAGGAGTTGTCCGCAGGACGCGCCGATGAACCACCACGTGTCCGCCCCCATGACGCTCCACCCCCCGAGGGTGTTGTGCCCGTGAGAGCGTGATCGTCACGCGCGAATGGCCGAATTCTGAGGTTCTTTTGAGGGTTTCCCGCCCCGCGGCCTTCGGTGGAGGGCTACGCGCCGGTGGTGATCAGTTCGTCCGCCGGAGTGTTCACCGGCTGGGGCGTTCCGGTGAGGTCGAGGACGAAGAGCGGGATCCCCAGCTCGTCGGCGCGGGAGCGGGCCTCGGGGGTGTAGCCGGCGAGGGAGAAGAAGACACTCAACGACGAGTTGCTGAGGCCGTTCAGCCAGAGGCACTCGACCGCCCGCAGTGCGGCGGGGCGGGTGCTCGGGTCGACCTGGGCGACGAGTCCCGGCGCGCGGAGGTCCACCCCGGACGCGGACCGCTCCTCGGGCTGCACGACGTTCCGGAACCCGAGCCAGCGCAGGTACCCGGCCGACGCGGCGACCGCGTCGCGGGCGGTACGGATGGTCACGGGCCGGAAGGAGGGCCTCGGCGCCGCGGGGCGCGGGGCGGTCGGCGGCAACGGGATGTGTGCGGGGTAACGCTCGGTGAACGCCCGACTCCGCCCGGCTCCGAGGCCATGGCGCGCGACGTCGTGGAGGTCGCCCTCGGGGCCGTCCTGGAGGTCGTCCTCCGGGGCGTCGCCGGTCCATATGCCCGTGGTCGGCGCCGTGTCGTCCGTTCCGGCGGCCTGGGGCCCCGGGGCCGCGCCCGGCGCGGGGCCGTCCGTCCCCTCGTCGGCACGGGTGCCCGGAGGGTCGCCCGCACGCGTCTCGGCGCGGGGACCGGTGTCCGTGCCGTCCGGTCGCGACCCGGGGCCGGTGCGGGTGTCGGACCCGAGCGGGCCGGGCGGCGCGTCGGTGGTCGCCCTGTCCGTGCGGCGTTCGCCCTTCGGGTCCGGGCCCGGCTGCTCCGGAAGGGCCCGTGCCGGTCCCGGGATGCCCGGCAGCGAACCGCCGTCGCCGACACCCGCCTCGCGGACCGGGACGCGCAGGACCGTGCCGCAGGTGCAGCCCAGCTCCGGGTGGGGCCACTCGTCCTCGCGGCCGCAGGAGACGCAGCGCACCGCGACCCATTCGTCCGTCCAGTTGCGGTGCGTGACCGGCTCGCCCGTCGCCCCGGGGATCACCGGTGGCACCACCGGCGTCCCGCAGGCGCACGGGAAGACCGGCGCCGCATACGGCTGTGTACGGAGGCATTCCGGGCAGCGCACCGATACCGACTCACTCACACCGAACCCCACGCCGAACCCCCTGTCTTCCCGCCCCCATCGTCCACCAATCCGCCACGGGAAGGGAGGGACTTCGGCCAACGTCCGAGCCCGGTCCCTTGACGGCCCTCGACCCCCCGACCTACATTGCTTCCACATAGTAGAACAATACTTCCGCAATACGGAAACGGCCGCCGAGACGGTGGACGACCCGTTTCCGCCTGGCCGAAGCAGGAGCCCTCCCATGCCTCGTATGACCGCCGCCGCAGCGGCCGTTGAGATCCTCAAGCGCGAAGGCGTCACCAACGCGTTCGGCGTGCCCGGCGCGGCGATCAACCCCTTCTACCGCGAGCTCAAGAACGTCGGCGGGATCGGCCACACGCTCGCCCGCCACGTCGAGGGCGCGTCCCACATGGCCGAGGGCTACACCCGTGCCAAGGCCGGCAACATCGGTGTCTGCATCGGTACCTCCGGCCCGGCCGGCACCGACATGATCACCGGCCTGTACTCCGCGATCGCGGACTCGATCCCGATCCTGTGCATCACCGGCCAGGCCCCGGTCTCGAAGCTCCACAAGGAGGACTTCCAGGCCGTCGACATCGCCACGATCGCCAAGCCGGTCACCAAGGCCGCCACCACGGTCCTGGAGGCCGCGCAGGTCCCCGGCGTCTTCCAGCAGGCCTTCCACCTGATGCGCTCCGGCCGTCCCGGCCCGGTCCTCATCGACCTGCCGATCGACGTCCAGCTGACCGAGATCGAGTTCGACCCGGAGACCTACGAGCCGCTGCCGGTCTACAAGCCGTCCGCGACCCGCGCCCAGGCCGAGAAGGCGCTGAGCTTCCTGCTGGAGGCCGAGCGCCCGCTGATCGTCGCCGGTGGCGGCATCATCAACGCCGACGCCTCGGACCTGCTGGTCGAGTTCGCCGAGCTGACGAACATCCCGGTCATCTCCACCCTGATGGGCTGGGGCACCATCCCGGACGACCACGAGCTGGCCGCCGGCATGGTCGGCGTGCAGACCGCCCACCGCTACGGCAACGCGACCTTCCTGGAGTCCGACACCGTCATCGGCATCGGCAACCGCTGGGCCAACCGCCACACCGGTTACAACATGGACGCCTACACCAAGGGCCGCAAGTTCGTCCACGTGGACATCGAGCCCACCCAGCTCGGCAAGATCTTCGCCCCGGACTACGGCATCGCCTCCGACGCCAAGGTCGCCCTGGAGCTCTTCATCGAGATCGCCAAGGAGTGGAAGGCCGCGGGCAAGCTCCCTGACTTCTCCGCCTGGGCCGCCTCGGCGCAGGAGCGCAAGGCCACCCTGCAGCGCCGTACGCACTTCGAGAACATCCCCATGAAGCCGCAGCGCGTCTACGAGGAGATGAACAAGGCGTTCGGCCCGGAGACCCGCTACGTCACCACCATCGGCCTCTCCCAGATCGCCGCCGCGCAGTTCCTGCACGTCTACAAGCCGCGCCACTGGGTCAACTGCGGCCAGGCCGGCCCGCTCGGCTGGACCATCCCGGCCGCCATCGGTGCCGCCACCGCGCAGCCGGACGTCCCGGTCGTCGCCCTGTCCGGCGACTACGACTTCCAGTTCATGATCGAGGAGCTGGCGGTCGCCGCCCAGCACAAGGTCCCCTACGTCCACGTCCTCGTGAACAACGCCTACCTCGGTCTGATCCGTCAGGCGCAGGGCGGCCTGGGCATCAACTTCGAGGTCAACCTCGAATTCGAGAACATCAACACCCCGGAGATCGGCGTCTACGGCGTCGACCACGTCAAGGTCGCCGAGGGCCTGGGCGTCAAGGCCATCCGCGTCACCGACCCGGAGAAGCTGGGCGAGGCCTTCGAGCAGGCCAAGAAGCTGGCCGTCGAGCACCAGGTCCCGGTCGTCGTCGAGGCCATCCTGGAGCGCATCACCAACATCGCCATGAGCAAGACGGTCGACATGAGCGACGTCACCGAGTTCGAGGAGCTCGCGACCGAGCCCGGTCACGCTCCGACGGCGATCAAGGCCCTGAAGGTCTGATCAGTCGCCCGAGGTGCCGGCCCCCGCTCCGTGAGCACCGGAGCGGGGGCCGCTCCATGCCCGCGTGCCCTGGGCCGGCACACGCCGCGCCGCCGCATCCTGGGCCCGCACCAGCGTCGCCCCGGCCTCCGTCCAGTCGTAAAGGACGGACCTCCCCGCCCGTCTCCGCCGTACGAGACGGGCATCGAGCAGCACCTTCAGATGGCGCCCCACCGACCCGAGCCCCTGTCCCGTCAGCGCCACCAACTGACTGGTGGACTTGGGGGATTCGAGCCGTACGAGCACCCCGGCCCGCGCGCTTCCCAGCAGCGCGCCGAGCGCCTCGGGAACGGCCGGGCCCTCCGTGTCTGCCAGCGCTCCCACGCAGGGGTAGACGATCGCGAAGCGCTCCGCGCCCTCCCACGACACCCATCCCCGGTGCGGCGTGACGGGCACGAAGAACAGGCGTCCGCCCGCGACCGATCTCGGCGGGAAGTCACGGGTGTTGACCTGGAGCCGCCCCGCTCCGAGCCAGCGCGTCCGCCCCGGCGACAGCTCGTCGAGCGCCGCCGCCCACCCGCCCGCCGTCAACCGAGCCGTCCGGGCCATCACATCGGCCTCCAGGACGCGCCGGCGCCGTGGCCAGGTCGGCAGGACCGTCTCCCGCCACACCCAGGCGAGCAACTCCGACATCCGGTACGGCAGATCGGTCGCCGACGCCAGTGGCTCGGGTACCGGACCGCCCAGCGAGACCGCCAGATCCGCCACCGCCGCCGAGGGCGGGGTCTCCCGGATCCGGGCCAGCTCCTCCTCGAAGGACGGCTCGCCCTCGCCCAGCGGAGTGGGGGTCACGAAGTCCGCGTTCCACGCCGTCCCGAGCGCGGCCCGCACCAGCAGGGCGTCGAGCGGCTCGGCCGCCAGCCGCTCCCGATAGGCGGGCAGACGGTCCGTCAGCCACGCGCTCTCGCCCGGGTGGGCCGGCTCCGGCAGGTCCAGAGCCTGCAGCGCGGCGATGGTCTCGGCCAGCGGGGACACCAGGAACCGACTGCCCGCGAGCGCGTCGGTGTCGATCTGCCACCAGCCCATGTTTCGCCTCCCCACGAAACAGTACCGGCGTCCCGTCACGCTCTCGGAGACTCCGCGCCATGCGTAGCTATCAGGAGCTGTTCCGTACAGCGGAGTTCACCCCGCTCTTCCTCACGGCGGCCGTCCAGGTCGCGGCCCAGACCGTGGCCGGTCTGGGTCTCGCCACACTCGTCTTCCGGTCGACGGGCTCCCCGCTCCTCTCCGCGCTCGCCCTCTTCGGCCCCGCGCTCGCCCAGCTCCTCGGCGCCACGACGCTCCTCTCGGCGGCCGACCGGCTGCCGCCGCGCGCCGCCCTGGCCGGCATCGCGCTGGTCTTCGCCCTCGGTACGGCGGCGCAGGCCGTTCCCAGGCTGCCGACGGGCGCGGTGTTCGCCCTGCTGCTGGTGCAGGGCCTCGCCGGCTCCCTGGGCGGCGGGGTGCGCTACGGACTCCTCGGCGAGATCCTCCCGAGGCAGGGCTATCTACTCGGCCGCTCGGTGATGAACATGGCCGTCGGCGTCTGTCAGATCGCCGGGTTCGCGACCGGCGGGGTGCTGGTGGCGACGCTCTCGCCGCGCGGGACGCTGCTGATCGGCGCCGCCCTCCACCTCGCCGCGGCGCTCCTCGCGCGACTCGGCCTCTCCCGCCGCGGGCCACGCGCTCTCGGCCGGGCCTCGGCCGCCGAGACCTGGCGCACCAACGCCCGCCTGTGGTCCTCGCGCCCGCGCAGGCTCGTCTATCTCGCCCTCTGGGTCCCCAACGGGCTGATCGTGGGCTGTGAATCCCTCTTCGTCCCGTACGCCCCCGAGAGCGCCGGGCTGCTCTTCGCCTGTGCCGCGTTCGGGATGCTGGCCGGGGACACGGTCGTCGGGCGCCTCCTGACGGGAAAGCGGCGGACCCGGCTCGGCCCGCCGCTCCAGATGCTGCTGGCGGCCCCGTACCTGCTCTTCGTACTCGATCCGGGGCTGCCGCTCGCCCTGGCGGCGGTGACGCTGTCCGCCGTGGGCTACAGCGCGAGCCTGCTCTTCCAGGAGCGGCTGCTGGCCCTGGTGCCGGACCACCTCGGCGGTCACGCGCTGGGGCTGCACTCCTCGGGGATGCTGGCGCTCCAGGGGCTGAGCGCGGCGCTGGCCGGCGCCGTCGCCCAGGTCACCTCGCCCGAGGTGGCGATGACGGTGCTCGCCGCCGCCTCGCTGGCGGTCAGTGGGGCGCTGGTGCTCACCGAGGGGCCTTCGAGCGGACCACGACCGTCTCCTCGCAGGGCCCGTCGGCGAACAGCTTGAGCGTCTCCACCTCGTCCTTGTCGGCGGTCAGCCCCCAGCGCAACTTGGTGCCCAGCCATTCGGCGGCGTAGCGGCAGTACTGGGTGGAGGACGACGGGACCCAGCCGGCGGGGTCCCGGCCGGCCTTGTCCTTCTGGCTGCGGGCGGTGACGGCGACCAGGGTGCCGGGGGAACCGAGGTCGTTGGCGAACCGCTCACGCCGGGCCGCGGTCCAGCCGGAGGCGCCCGACTCCCACGCCTCGTCGAGGGAGACGATGTGGTCGACCCGGAGAGCCGCGGGGTCCGTGACGGTCTGGCCGTCGTAGTACGAGGTCCACCTGCCGCCCCTGAGGGTGCACCCGGGGCCGGTCCTCGGGGCGTCGACGGCCTCCTCCAGCAGGACCTCTCCGCGGGTGTCGCAGCCGTCGGCGGCGTCGAGCCCCTCGTTCCAGTGGGGGAAGGCGGACACCTTGTAGCCGGCGGGGTTCTCGGCCGCCTCGGTGAGGTCGGCGAGCGCGTCGGGGAAGAGGACCACGTTCGCGGAGAGTGCCGGGGGCGGCGCGGCGAGGGGGGACAGGATCAGGGCGAGCGGAGCCAGGCCCCGCACCAGGTTCTTGATCATGCACGAGTGGATAGCGGCGGGGGAGGGGCGCATGGGGGGAGAACCACGGTGCGCTCGCCCGTGCGGGTGTGGATCTTCACCGCAGAAACGATGCGCTGTGGCGAGCGGGTGGACGGCATGCGAAAGAGCGCGGAACCAGGGACCGTAAACCTGGTTCCGCGCTCTCGTTGTGCCCGCCCGACGGTGCGAGGCTGGCGCGACAGGACGTTCGCGCCGCCGGGCGGAGTCTTGGGGGAGGTGGGGCGTTGGGACCGCGGCGGTGACGACGGGCCGGACGGGGATCCCTTCCTTCAGGTCAAGAAGGGAACGCTGTCCGCCCTTACCACCGCACTGGCTCGCACACCGCCGCGGTCCTCACGCTGTCCGTTCCGCCGGCCACCCCTCATCCGGGTCGGCGGTCCGGACGGCGTACGGCAGTCGACCTCCCGTCAAGTGCCGTACGCGGTCTGGAAACCGTGTCGAGATCAGTCCTCGCGCAGGGCGCGGACCGCCTCCTCCACGCGCTTGCCGTAGTCCGCGTCGGCGGCGGCGAAGTGCGCGAGGTTCTTCTCGACGATGTCCTCGCGGGAGACCTGGGAGAGGCCGCCGGCGATGTTCGCGATCAGACGCTTCTTCTCGTCCTCGGACATCAGGCGGTAGAGCTCACCGGCCTGGAAGAAGTGGTCGTCCTTGGCGTGCTCGGGCGCCGCGTGGGTGCCGGTCCAGCCGTGGATCGCCAGCGGGGCCGACAGCACCTCGTCGGTCTGCGAGGGGCCGGCGTACGAGTTGGGCTCGTAGTTCTTGTCGTGGCGCGAACCCTGACGGGTGGCCATGAAGCCGTCACGGCCGTAGTTCTCGGCCACGGTCGCCTTCGGGGCGTTCACCGGCAGCTGGGTGTGGTTGACACCGAGGCGGTAGCGGTGGGCGTCCGCGTAGGCGAAGAGGCGGCCCTGGAGCATCTTGTCCGGCGAGGGACCGATGCCCGGGACGAAGTTGTTCGGGGAGAACGCGGCCTGCTCGACCTCGGCGAAGACGTTGTCCGGGTTGCGGTCGAGGACCAGACGGCCCACGCGCTGCAGCGGGTAGTCGCTGTGCGGCCACACCTTGGTGAGGTCGAACGGGTTGAAGCGGTACTCCGCGGCCTCGGCGGCCGGCATGACCTGGACGTACAGGGTCCACGAGGGGTTCACACCGCGCTCGATGGCCTGCAGCAGGTCGGTCTGGTGCGAGTTCGCGTCCTGGCCGACGAGCTCGGCGGCCTGCTCGGCGGAGAGCGAGCGGATGCCCTGGTTCGTCTTGAAGTGGTACTTGACGAAGAAGGCCTCGCCCGCCTCGTTGGTCCACTGGTAGGTGTGCGAACCGTAGCCGTTCATGTGACGGTACGAGGCCGGGATGCCGCGGTCACCCATGAGCCAGGTGATCTGGTGCGTCGCCTCGGGGGCGTGCGCCCAGAAGTCCCAGACGTTGTCCGGCTCCTGCTTGCCCGTGAAGGGGTCACGCTTCTGGGAGTGGATGAAGTCGGGGAACTTGATCGGGTCCTTGATGAAGAACACCGGGGTGTTGTTGCCGACGAGGTCGTAGTTGCCCTCTTCGGTGTAGAACTTCAGCGCGAAGCCGCGCGGGTCACGGACGGCGTCCGCGCCACCGAGCGAGTCGGCCACGGTGGAGAAGCGGATGAAGGTCTCGGTCCGCTTGCCGACCTCGGAGAGGAAGGAGGCCTTGGTGAAGCCGGTGACGTCGTCGGTGACCTCGAAGTAGCCGTACGCGCCGGAGCCGCGGGCGTGCACCACACGCTCCGGGATCCGCTCACGGTTGAAGCGCGCGAGCTTCTCCAGCAGGTGCTGGTCCTGGAGGAGGATGGGGCCACCGACGCCGGCGGTGGCGGAGTTCTGGTTGTCGGCGACGGGGGCGCCGGACTCGGTCGTAAGCACGCGCTTCGACATCGTGACCTTCCGTACGGGAGCTGCACTGCTGGGGTGCTCTGGAGCGTAAGTACGCCCGGAACGAGACGTCAACAGTTTGTTGAAAATGAAGTGTGGTGTTCCGGACGGCGACGGCGCCTGGGCGCGACAGGACAGTTGTCAGCGCCGCCGCCGTCCGGAAATCAGGGCCCCGCTACGGGGCGGGGGTCAGACCTGCTGGCCGGAGAGGCGCTCGACGGCGCGCAGCAGGGCCGAGTGGTCCAGGCCGCCGTCGCCCTGCGCACGCAGGGAGGCGACGAGCTGGGCGACGACGGCGCCGACCGGAAGGGCCGCGCCGACGTTGCGGGCGGCGTCGGTGACGATGCCCATGTCCTTGTGGTGCAGGTCGATCCGGAAGCCGGGCTTGAAGTCCCGGTTCAGGAAGTTGTCCTTCTTGCGGGTCAGGACCGTGGAGCCGGCCAGACCGCCGTTGAGGACGTCCAGGGCGGCCTGGAGGTTCACGCCGGACTTCTCGAGGAAGACCACGGCCTCGGCGCACGCCTGGATGTTGACGGCGACGATGAGCTGGTTGGCGGCCTTCACCGTCTGACCCGAGCCGTGCGGACCGCACAGGACGATGGTCTTGCCGAGGGCCTCGAGCACCGGCAGGGCCTCGTCGAAGTCGGCCTGCTCGCCACCCACCATGATCGACAGGACGGCCTCGATGGCGCCGGCCTCGCCGCCGGACACCGGGGCGTCGATGACGCGGATGCCCTTCTCGGCGGCGTTCTTGGCGAGGTCGACCGAGGTCTGCGGGGTGATCGACGACATGTCGATGATCAGCGCACCCTGCTTGGCGTTCTCCAGGATGCCCTCGGGGCCGTAGGAGATGGCCTCGACCTGCGGGGAGGCGGGCACCATCGTGACGACCACGTCGGCGTCCTTGACGGCCTCGGCGATCGAGCCGGCGACCGTGCCGCCGGCCGCGGCGAGGCGGTCCAGCTTGTCCTGCTCCAGGGTGAAGCCGGTGACGGAGTAACCGGCCTTGATCAGGTTCTCGGACATGGGCGAGCCCATGATGCCGAGGCCGATCCACGCGATCTTGGGGAGGTTGCTCATTGGGGGTACCTCTCGGGGTTGTGCGATGTCAGGGGGAGCTGACGCCCGGCTCGGGCGGACGGGGGTGTCGGCCCCCGTCCGGTGTCAGCGGGCGGCGCGGGCCTCGGCCGGGAGCCACTCGAAGGACGCGGCGGCGTCGGCGGCCTTGTACTCCAGGCCGACCCAGCCGTCGTAACCGGCCTTCTTGAGCTCGTCGAGGAGCTGCTCCAGCGGCAGGTCGCCCGTGCCCGGCGCGCCACGGCCCGGGTTGTCGGCGATCTGGACGTGGCCGGTCTTGTCGGCGTACTGCGCGATGACCTGGCTGACGTCCTCGCCGTTCATCGACAGGTGGTAGATGTCGAGGAGGAACTTGGCGTTGCCGAGCCCGGTCGCCTGGTTGACCTTGTCGACGACCTCGATCGCGGAGGGGGCGCTCACCAGCGGGTAGAGCGGCGACTCCGGCTTGTTCAGGGTCTCGACGAGCAGGATCGCGCCGATCCGGTCGGCCGCGCGGGCCGCCAGGACCAGGTTCTCCAGGGCGAGGGCGTCCTGGATCTGCGGGTCGACGCCTTCCACGCGGTTGCCGTAGAGCGCGTTGAGCGCCTTGCAGCCCACCGAGGCGGCGAAGTCGGCCGCCACCTCGATGTTGGCGCGGAAGCGGTCCGACTCCTCACCCGGTACGGAGAGGGCGCCGCGGTCGGGGCCGGGCAACTGTCCGGCGTAGAAGTTGAGGCCCACCAGCTGGGTGCCGGCGTCGTCCAGAGCCTTCTTGAGCGCGGCGAGCTCGCTCTGGTCGGGGGTGGCGGTGTCGATCCAGGGCCACCACAGCTCGACCGCGGTGAAGCCCGCCGCGGCGGCGGCCGCGGGGCGCTCCAGGAGCGGGAGTTCCGTGAAGAGGATCGACAGGTTCACATCGAAGCGCTGGTCCGTGTATCCCATGAGGGGCGGCGCTCCTTCCGTATTGCGGAAGTAAGTTTCTGTCTGACGGAATGTTGCAAGCGGGGCGCCCCACTTGTCAAGAGGGTCCGGCAGCTCAGGGCTGCCGTCGGCCGACTCCCGGCCAGTAGCGTGGGGGCATGGTGCGTTTGAAAGTGGAGTTCACGACCGAGCCGTTCGACCTCGACGAGGCGCCAGCCCACGCGGTCGTGGCTCGTGAGGTCATCCAGGCGGCCCAGCTGGACGCGGTGGATGTCGGTCCCTTCGGAAACACGGCGGAAGGGGGCGCCGACGCGGTGCTGACGGCCGTGGACGCGCTGCTGCGCAAGTCCCTGGCGGCCGGCGCGACCCGTGTCTCCCTCCAGGTCAATGTGATCGGGGAGGAGTCGTGATCGAACATCCGCTGATCGCCGCGGTGAAGCCGCTGGCCGACGCGATGGGTGCGGAGATACTCGGCCCCGAGCAGGCCGAGCGCGACGATGTGGTGCTCGCCTGGGAGGGGGAGGACGTCCTCGCCGTCCGTCTGCCGCAGCTGTCGGAGTCGCTGGATCACATTCTCGCCGCGATGGAGCGCAGGCACGGGATGCCACTGGCCGAGCTGGACCGCAAGACCAAGCAGGAGGCGGTCCGGATGCTCGAGGCGCGCGGCGCCTTCTCGGTCCGGCACGGGGTGGAGACAGTGGCCGGGGCACTCGGTGTCAGCCGGTTCACCGTGTACAACTACCTGAACCGGGAGACCGCCCTGAGCAGGGAAAAGGCCCCCAAGAAGGGCTAGTTGATCATGGTTGACCACAAGCCGTCGTCCAGATGTCGGGACGACGGCTTTTGTGTCACCGAGTTTTCAACAAAGTGTTGACGTGGTGTTGCGGGAGGGCGTTAGCTATCCGCAGCCCGTCCGACGCACAGCGAAAAACAGCCACGGAGGCTTCCCGTGACTTCAGGTACGACACCGGGTCTGACCCGGTTCAACACCTCGGCGGACAGCGACGCTGTCGCCGCGCTCCACGAGGTGTGCTCCAGCTCGGCGTGGGGGAGCAAACTGCTCGCCCAGCGCCCGTACGCCACCGTCGAAGCCCTCTTCCTCGCCAGTGACGCCGCCATGGCCGAACTGACCGCGGAGGATCTGGCCGAGGCGATGGCGGGCCACCCGCCGATCGGTCGTCCGAAGGCAGGGGACCCGACCTCCTCCCGCGAGCAGAGCGGGATGGCCGGGGCCTCCGAGGAGCTCAAGGCCGAGATGCTCGAACTCAACCTGGCCTACCAGGACAAGTTCGGTCATGTCTTTCTGATCTGCGCGACCGGCAAGACCGGTGAGCAGATGCGCGACGCGGTCCGTGAGCGGATCGAGAACGCGCCCGAGAAGGAGCGGGAGATCGTCCGCACCGAACTGGGCAAGATCAACCGCATCAGGCTGACCCGTCTCGTAGAGCGCGCAGAGAACGAGGAAGAGAACGCATGAGCACCGACACCACCGCTTCGGTGTCCACCCACATCCTGGACACCAGCATCGGCCGCCCCGCCGAGGGCGTGGCCATCACGCTCGCGGCCCGCAGCGGCTTCGACGCGCAGTGGGTCACGCTCGGTGGCTCCGCCACCGACGCGGACGGGCGCTGCAAGGACCTGCCGGCCCTGCCGGAGGGCACCACCCACGTACGTCTCGACTTCGAGACCGAGGCGTACTTCTCCAAGAAGCAAGCCGAGGCGCAGCAGGACGCCCCCCGCGTAAGGGACAGCGGTGCGTTCTTCCCGGAGGTGGCGATCACGTTCGCCGTCAAGCCGGGCGAGCACTACCACGTACCGCTGCTGCTCAACCCGTTCGGCTACTCCGTTTACCGAGGGAGCTAGCAGACATGCCCACGATTCTCGGCCAGAACCAGTACGGCAAAGCAGAGAACCGCGTCGTCAAGATCACGCGGGACGGCGCCACCCACCACATCAAGGACCTGAACGTCTCCGTCGCCCTCTCCGGCGACCTCGACGACGTCCACCTCACCGGCTCCAACGCCCACTGCCTGCCCACCGACACGACCAAGAACACCGTGTACGCCTTCGCCAAGGAGTACGGGATCGAGTCGGCCGAGCAGTTCGGCATCCACCTGGCGCGTCATTTCGTGACCGGCCAGGAGCCGATCAAGCGGGCGCGCATCCGGATCGAGGAGTACTCGTGGGAGCGCATCGCCAGCTCCGACGCCAACTCCAAGTTCATCGGCTCGGACGAGGTGAACCACTCCTTCGCCCGCAAGGGCCAGGAGACCCGCGTCTCCCAGATCACGTACGACGGTGAGAAGTGGGAGGTCATCTCCGGCCTCAAGGACCTCATCGTCATGAACTCCACCAACTCGGAGTTCTGGGGCTACATCAAGGACAAGTACACGACGCTCCAGGAGGCGTACGACCGCATCCTGGCCACGCAGGTGTCCGGTCGCTGGCGGTTCAACTGGACCGACGACGACCAGCGGATGCCCAACTGGGAGAAGTCCTACGCGCAGACCAGGCGCCACATGCTCGAGGCCTTCTCGGAGACGTACTCGTACTCGCTGCAGCAGACGCTGTACCAGATGGCCACCCGGATCATCAACCACCGTTCGGAGATCGACGAGGTCCGCTTCTCGCTCCCGAACAAGCACCACTTCCTGGTGGACCTGGAGCCCTTCGGGCTCAAGAACGACAACGAGGTCTACTTCGCCGCCGACCGCCCCTACGGCCTCATCGAGGCCACGGTGCTGCGGGACGGAGCCACGGCGCAGATCCCGGTCGACATGACCAACCTCTAAGCGGCACCTCGTGGCCGCCCCCGCCCGCCCGCAGTCGGGCGGGGGCCGCCACCACCGGAGGGACCTACCCATGGCACAGCCCGCATCGGGGCCGGCATCCGCAGAAGGCCCGTGTTCCACACCGTCGGACACCTCCTCGGCCACGTCGACCGAGGTCCACCCGGTGGACGAGAAGCTCCCCGCCTCGCGGCTCGTCCCCGCCGCGCTCCAGCACATCGCCGCCATGTACGCGGGAGTCGTCACGCCCCCGCTGATCATCGGCCAGGCGGTCGGCCTGGACGCCGCGGGAATGACCCGGCTCATCGCCGCGAGCCTCCTCATCGCCGGCTGCGCCACCATCCTCCAGACCCTCGGTGCCGGCCGCTTCGCCGGAAACCGGCTCCCGTTCGTCAACGCCGCCTCGTCCGCGGGCATCGCACCGATGCTCGCCATCGCCGAGACCAGCGCCCCCGGCCACCAACTCCCCGCCATCTACGGCGCGGTGATGGTCGCGGGAGTGTTCTGCCTCGCCGTCGGCCCCTTCTTCGGCCGGCTGCTCCGCTTCTTCCCGCCGCTCGTCACCGGCGTCGTGATCACCCTGATCGGCGTCACCCTGATGCCCGTACCCGTGAGCTGGGCGCAGGGCGGGAACAAGGAAGCCGCCGACTTCGGCGCCATGAAGTACCTGGCGCTCGCCGCCTTCACGCTCGTCGTGATCCTGCTCTTCCAGCGCTTCGCCAAGGGCTTCGTCAAACAGATCGCCCTGCTGCTCGGCCTCTTCATCGGCACCGTTGCCGCGATCCCCTTCGGGATGGCCGACTTCACCGCCCTGCGCGAGGTGCCCGTCGCGGCCCTGCCCGGCCCCTTCGCCTTCGGCGCACCGGAGTTCCAGCCCGCCGCGATCCTCTCGCTGTGCATCGTGATGCTGGTCCTCATGACCGAGTCCAGCGCCGGGATGCTCGCCCTCGGCGAGATCTGCGAGCGCAGGAGCGACGGCCGTACGATCACCCGCGGTCTGCGTACCGACGGCATCGCCACCCTGGTCGGCCCCGTCTTCGGCGGCTTCCCCACCTCCGCATTCGCCCAGAACGTCGGAGTGGTCTCGCTGACCCGGGTCCGCTCCCGCTACGTCGTGGCCGTCGCGGGGTGCACCCTGCTCGTCCTCGGCGCCTTCCCGGTCCTCGGCGCGGTCGTGTCCATGGTCCCCATGCCGGTCCTCGGGGGCGCCGGCATCGTCCTCTTCGGCTCGATCGCCGTCTCCGGAATCCGTACCCTGTCGGAAGCCGGACTCGACGACAGCTCCAACATCATCCTGGTGGCCGTCGCGCTCGGAGCGGGCATCATCCCGCTCGCCGCTCCCACCTTCTACGCCGACTTCCCGGCCTGGGCACAGACCGTGCTCGGTTCCGGCATCAGCGCCGGAGCGCTCGTCGCGGTCACGCTCAATCTTTTCTTCCACCATCTCGGCACCCGGAGCCGTCACACGGCTCCGGCACTCAAATCCTCCTAGGGTCCTGCCGTGCCCAAACCACCCCCGAGGAATGAAGGAAGCACCGCCATGGCAGCACCTTCGTCTGTCGAGCGCATCGTCGTCGAGAACTGTGCGATCGCGACCGTAGACGCCAACGACACCGAGTACGCCACCGGCTACCTCGTCGTCGCAGGCAACAAGATCGAGTCCATCGGAGCCGGCAAGGCGCCCGAGGGCCTGGAGAACGTCGTCCGCCGGATCGACGCCACCGGTCATCTGGTGACTCCCGGTCTGGTCAACACCCACCACCACTTCTACCAGTGGATCACGCGGGGCCTGGCCACCGACCACAACCTCTTCAACTGGCTGGTCGCGCTCTACCCGACCTGGTCGCGCATCGACGAGTCGATGGCCCGCGTCGCCGCGCAGGGCTCGCTCGCGATGATGGCCCGCGGTGGTGTCACCACCGCCATGGACCACCACTACGTCTACCCGCAGGGCTCCGGCGACCTGTCCGGCGCCATCATCGGCGCCGCCAAGGACATGGGTGTCCGCTTCACCCTCGCCCGCGGCTCCATGGACCGCAGCGTGAAGGACGGCGGCCTGCCGCCGGACTTCGCCGTCGAGACCACCGAGGGCGCCCTCGCGGCCACCGAGGAGACGGTCAAGAAGCACCACGACGCCTCCTTCGACGCGATGACCCAGGTCGCCGTCGCCCCCTGCTCCCCGTTCTCCATCTCCACCGAGCTGCTCAAGCAGGGCGCCGAGCTGGCTCGACGCCTCGGTGTGCGGATGCACACGCACGGCTCGGAGACCGTGGAGGAGGAGAAGTGGTGCCACGAGCTCTTCGGCATGGGCCCCACCGACTACTTCGAGTCGACCGGCTGGCTCGGTGAGGACGTGTGGATGGCGCACTGCGTCCACATGAACGACTCCGACATCGAGGCCTTCGCTCGTACGAAGACCGGTGTCGCCCACTGCCCGTCCTCCAACGCGCGGCTGGCCGCCGGCATCGCCCGCGTCCCGGACATGCTGCGCGCCGGCGTCCCGGTCGGCCTCGGTGTCGACGGCACCGCCTCCAACGAGTCGGGCGAGCTCCACACCGAGCTGCGCAACGCGCTCCTCATCAACCGCCTCGGCGCCCACCGCGAGTCCGCGCTCAACGCCCGCCAGGCGCTGCGCCTCGGTACGTACGGTGGCGCCCAGGTCCTCGGCCGCGCCGACAACATCGGTTCTCTGGAGGCCGGCAAGCTCGCCGACTTCGTGCTCTGGAAGATCGACGGCATCGGCCACTCGTCGATCGCCGACCCGGTCACCGCGATCGTGTTCGGCGCCGCCGCGCCGGTGACGGCCTCGTTCGTCAACGGCAAGCAGATCGTCGAGAACAACCGCCTGCTGTTCGCGGACGAAGAGGCGATCGCCCGCGACGCGCGCGCGGAGGCCCAGCGCCTGGCCCGCATCACGGCCCAGGGCTGATCCTCCCCAAGGAGTCCGACCGAGGGGGACGGCCCTCGGTCGGTCGCCACGGACCCGAGCGGGGCCCGTGGCCGGCCGGACGGGGGGTGCCCGTACGTAAAGAGGTACGGCACCCCCCGGACGGTCGACGTGTGTCAGCCTTCCAGGCCTCCCCGGGCACACGACGCAGTTCTCAAGATGAAGAAGCACCCCCCACTTCCTCATGAGCCGCACCCGTGAGGCGCACGACCTGCACCGCTTTGCACCACCTCCATGACACCCACGTCACCGCCGACGTGTTACCCGACCGGAGGAACCTCCGTGGCCACCAAGCCCAGGTTTCGCAATGATGCGCAAGACGCAGGCGCCGACACCGAAGACCAGAAGCATCCGGTCGACGAGACTCTGCCGCCCCTGAAAATGTTCACCAGCGGTCTCCAGCACGTGGCCGCCATGTACGCGGGGGTCGTGGCCCCGCCCCTGATCGTCGGCGCGGCCGTCGGACTCTCCGGCACCGAGCTGACCTTCCTCACCGGAGCCAGCCTCTTCACCGCGGGACTCGCCACCTTCCTGCAGACGCTCGGCGTCTGGAAGATCGGCGCCCGACTGCCGTTCGTCAACGGCGTCACCTTCGCCGGCGTCGCCCCGATGCTGGCCATCGTCGACACGACGGACGACAAGTCCGACGCCCTGCCGATCATCTTCGGCGCGATCATCGTCGCGGGTCTCCTCGGTTTCATAGCCGCCCCGTACTTCTCCAAGCTCGTCCGCTTCTTCCCGCCCGTGGTCACGGGCACCGTGATCACCCTCATCGGTGTCTCGCTGCTTCCGGTCGCGTTCGGCTGGGCCCAAGGCCCCAATCCGACGGCCGAGGACTACGGTTCGACGACCTACCTGACCCTCGCGGCGATCACGCTCGTCGTCGTGCTGGTCCTGCGCCGCTTCACGCGGGGCTTCCTGAAGCAGATCGCCGTCCTGGTCGGTCTGGTCATCGGCACCCTGATCGCCATCCCGTTCGGCGTCACGGACTTCAGCCCGGTGGCCGAGGCGTCCGTCATCGGCTTCCCGTCGCCGTTCCACTTCGGTGCCCCGCAGTTCGCGCTCGCCGCGATCATCTCCATGATCGTGGTCATGCTCGTCTCGATGACCGAGTCGACCGCCGACATGCTGGCGCTCGGCGAGATCGTCGAGCGGCCGGCCGACGAGAAGACCATCGCGGCCGGACTGCGCGCCGACACCCTCGGCTCGGCCATCAGCCCGTTCTTCAACGGCTTCATGTGCAGTGCCTTCGCCCAGAACATCGGGCTGGTCGCCATGACGAAGATCCGCAGCCGGTTCGTGGTCGCCTGCGGCGGCGGCTTCCTGGTCCTGATGGGCCTGTCGCCGATCGCGGCCTCGCTGATCTCGGTCGTCCCGCGGCCGGTGCTCGGCGGCGCGGGCGTCGTCCTCTTCGGCTCGGTCGCCGCGAGCGGCATCCAGACGCTCGTCAAGGCGGGGCTGGAGAAGGACAACAACGTGCTGATCGTGGCGGTCTCGCTGGCCGTCGGCATCATCCCGATCACGGAGCCGGAGTTCTACCACGCCTTCCCGGAGACCGCGAAGATCATCCTGGACTCGGGCATCTCGACCGGCTGTGTCGCGGCGGTCCTGCTGAACCTGGTCTTCAACCACCTGGGCAAGCGTGGCGACGAGGACACGGTCACCGCGCCCATGGAGCCGGGCGAGGAGATCTCCGAGGCCCGCACGTCCAAGGCGGCGCACGTCCACTGAACACGCCCCGTCGGTCCATCGATCCGGTCCCCGCGTCCGACGCGGGGACCGGTGTCGTGCGTGGACCGGCAGCCCACACCGTCCCTGCGCAGCTCACCGCCTCCGCCGACCCCGGTGTCGTACGGGAAGTCGTCCTCGTCAACCCCAACTCCTCGACGGACACCACCGCGATGATGACCGCGATCGCCCGGCGGTCGCTGGGGCCGCGGGTCCGTGGAGTGACCGCGACGCGCGCCCCTCGGATGCTCACCGACCCGGCCGCCCTGCGCGCGGCCGTCCCGGAGGTGGTCGCGGCCGGCCGGCGGGCCCTGGCCGACGGCGGCTGCGCGGCCCTGCTGGTGGCAGCGTTCGGCGACCCGGGCCTGGCGGAACTGCGGGCGCTCGCCCTCGCCTCGGCGCGAGGGCCGGTGCCGGTCGTCGGCATCGGGGAGGCGGCCCTGCTGGAGGCCGCGGCCTCCGGGCGGAGCTTCGGCATCGCGACGACCACGCCCAAGCTGGAGGGGGCCATCGTCGAGCGGGTCGCCGCCCTCGGCCTCTCCGACCGCTTCACCGGCCTCCGCCTGACCGAGGGCGACCCCGAGGCCCTGTCCGCCGACCCGGAGTCGCTCCGCGAGGGCCTGGCACGCGCGGTGCGGGAGTGCGTCGTACGGGACGGAGCCCGGGCCGTCGTGATCGGAGGCGGCCCGCTGGGCGAGGCGGCCGACTCCTTGCGCGCCCGTTTCGAGACACCGGTGATCGCCCCGATCCCGGCGGCCTGCCGAAGGCTCGCGCGGCTTCTGGCGGCCACCCCCGGCACCACGCGATGATCATCGTCTCTACCCTCTGTCCCATGACGATCGACTGGACGGCCGAGGACCGACGCATGAACCAGGGGCACCGCTTCGACGAGTGGAGCGGCCGGACCTGGGAGCAGTACAGGGAGCCGACCCCGCCGCCGCTGTCCGAGCCGGAGATCCGGGAAGCGGAGGAGGAGCTGGGGATCACCTTCCCCGCCGAGTACCGCGACCACCTGCTCCGGCACAGCGCCGGCGGCAAGGTGAACCGACTCCGCCGAGGGCCCGCCGGCTGGGTCTGGCACGGCGACTCCGAGACCAACTACGACCTGCTCACCACGGACTTCCCCCACCCCGACTCCTACCGCGCCTACGAGGACGAACTCGACGAGCGCGAGCCGCTGAGGGAGCACTTCGCGGACGACGGCGCGTTCCAGCGGGCCTGGGACGACTGGGACGCCGAATACGGGGTGCACCAGGAGCGCAAGACCGCGGGAGCGGTGTTCATCCGGGAGCACGGCTGTGGCTTCCACGCCCTTCTCGTCGTCACCGGACCGCACCGGGGCACCATGTGGTTCGACGGCCGGGCCACCTGTGACCGAATTCTTCCGCTGACCCTGAACGGCCGTCCACCGTCGTTCGCGGACTGGCTCGATCAGGGTCAGATGATGCCCTGGTGAACGACCTGGGGCGGCCTTCCACGGCCGCCCCGCGGTCAGGACGCCGGCGGGCGCCAGTCCGGGCGTCGGCCGCTCAGGCCCACCACCCGGTCGAGCTGGGGCGCGCCGTCCGGGACCGGGACGATCGGGCCGAAGAAGCCCTCCTCGGCCGGAGCGTCCTCCTCCGGGGTCAGCAGGCCCTCGGACACGGCCAGTTCCTCCTCGCTCACCTCGTAGGCCTGGTCCGTCGAGCGTGCCAGGTCCCAGCCGTGGATCAGCAGCTCGTTGAGCGCGACCATGCCCATGACCGCCGCGGGCATGTCGATGCCGCCCGCCTGGGTGTCCCCCTCCCAGGCGCCAGGCTCGCGCCAGGCCGCCGCCAGCTCGTTCAGGGCCTTCGGCAGGCCCGCGCGCCAGTCGTCCTCCAGGACCGGCCGGACCGAGCCGGGCGGTGTGCCGGTCGTCGCCCCGAAGTCCTTGCGGGCCGCGTCGCGGAAGGCCACGCTCAGGCTCGCGACATGGGCGAGCACCTCCCGTACCGCGTACTCGGGGCAGGGCGTCGGGTCCCCGAGCCGCTCGTCGCCGATGCCCTCGGCGAGTCGTGCCACCCGCTCCGCGGCCGTTCCCAGATCGATGTGCTCCGTCTTCTCCATGCCAACTGAGACCGTCGGGGAGGCCGGAACTCATCGGTCCGTGCCGATCCGTCGCCCGCACTCCCTCGCCAGCACGGGATAGGCCGCCGCGATCGCCTCGTACAGCCGCCTGTTCAGCAGTCGTTCGGCCTCCGCCCGGCCCGTCGACCCGTACAGCCCGTCGAGCAGCGTCTCGTACCGCGACAGCGCATGCCGCAGATAGCTCACCTGCCAGCGCACCAGCGCCCCCGCCGCGACCCCTCCGGGACTGCGGGCACCGAGCAGATGGCGGTGTCGCACGGCCCGCCGCTCCAGCTCGGCGGCCGGGAGGCGTGGCACCTCGATCGGCTCCGCCCGGATCGAGGCGAGCACCGCCTTCCGGCGGGCCTCGGCCCCCGCTTCCGCGGCCGAGGAGCGTCGGCCCGAGGAGGCGGCGCACCGTGTGAACTCCGGTGTCCGCTCCACCGCCTCCACCCGCGCCAGGCGATACAGCCGCACCGGCGCGATCGACCACCGGCGGGGATCCCGGCCCTGCACATCGGGCGCCCCCAGCAGATCGCGCACCATCGCGTCGCTCCACCCGCGCTCGCGCAGCCCGGCCTGCGTCAGAAAGGTCGTACGGTCCGTCATGATTCCCCCATCCTCGGTCACGGAGAGTGACGAATCCAGTGAAGCGCACCCCACTGACAACGCCCCCTTGCCGAGGCCCTCCCCTCCGTGTCATACAGGTCTGGACCATTCCGACGGACGGAGGCATTCCTGTGCAACGCCCGCTCGCCGCCAGCCTGTTGACCGTCGCAGCCCTCGCCCTCGCGGCCTGCTCCGGCGGCCCCGAGAAGGACACCCACAGCCCCACCGCCCCCACCGGAGTCACCGCGTCCGCAGGCAGCGCGAGCACCGTCCACGTCATGTGGAGCGCGGCCACCGACGACCGAGGGGTCACCGGCTACGAGGTCTACCGACAGGGCCGCAAGGTGAAGGACCTCCCCGCCACGACCCTCATGGTCGACATCGTGAACCTCGCCCCCGCCACCCCGTACACCTTCACCGTCCGCGCCCGCGACGCCGCCGGAAACCGATCGGCCCCCAGCCCTCCCGTCCCCGCCACCACTCTCGCCGCGACCGCCCGGGACCGCACGCCCCCGACGACCCCGCGAGCCCTGCGCGCCACGCCCGCCGGCAGCCGCGCGGCCACCCTGACCTGGACCCCCGCCCGCGACGACACCAGGATCACCGCGTACGACGTCTACCAGGCCGACGCCCGCGTCCACACCGTCCCCGGCACGGCGACCACCGCCCGCATCACCGGTCTGCGGCCCGGCACGGTCTACTCCTTCACCGTCCGCGCCCGCGACGCCGCCGAGAACTCCTCCCCGGACAGCAACCCCGCCGACCTCACCACCACCCCGGCCCCCGGCGCCGCCCCCAACACCGCGCCGACGAACCTGAAGGCGATCGCCACCGAGGGCGAGATCACCCTCACCTGGACCCCGCCCGGCACCGGCGCCCCGGTCAAGGAACACCAGCTCTACCTGAACGAAGCCTTCGCCACGACGATCATCTGGGGAGCCGACCCCCCACCCGGCCCCGCCACCTACACCTTCACGGTCCCCACCACCCCCGGCACCCGCTACAGCGTCAAACTCCGCGCCCGCCTCCCCGACGGCACCTGGGGTGACTTCTCCGCCCAGCGGACCGTTGTCGTCCCATGACGGCGCCGCCTCAGGCGTCGTCGTCCGGCGCGCGCCGGAACTACCCTGGGAAAGGTGGCAGGGACCGTGCTCTCCAACACCGGGCTCGACGCGTTCCTCGACGGAACCCCGGAGCTCCGCGACCCTTCGTCCGCACGCGCCGCCGACGCCGTGCTCGGTCTGTTGTCGCTGCGCGGGGCCGACCGGCGGAGCGGGCTGCCCGAGCCGACCGTCTCCCTCGTGCGGCATCTGCTGGTCGAGGACGTGCCGGCCTTCGTGTACGCGACGCCCGAGGAGCTGACGGCCTATCCCGCCGTGCTCGTGGCGCTCACCGAGCGCGTCCGGGAGGCCGGGCGGCTCAATGCCAAGCGCCAGGCGCGGATCGTGGCCGCCATCGAGGAGACCGTGCCCGACTTCGAGCGGGCGATGCGGGACCCCGGCAATCTGACCTGGCAGCGCTGGTACGCCTCGTTGCTGCGGGCCGACGGCGCCGACCCCGCCGACCCCACCGCCGTCCGGGCGTGGCTCGCCGCCCATGACGGGGTCGTCCCGCCCGACGGACTGCGCAGGGCCGACCTGATGAACCGGAGCGAGCTCGCCGACATGGTGCTCGCCGAGGCGCTGACCAGCGCCTACGTGCGGGAGGCGGAAGCGCCCTCGCCCGCCGGGCCGCTCCTGTCCGACGGCGACGTCTCGCACGGGGTCGGGAAGGTGGCCGGCCGGCTGGTCGACCGCTGGACCGCCGAGGGGCTCGCCGGGGCGCTCGCGGGGCCGTACGCCCATCTCGCGCCCGGCCCGGACGCCTTCCCACACCTCGTCCTCGCCGACACCCTCCTCGACGAGCACCTGAACTACTACGAGGACTCCGCCGTCCCCCTGCCACCGCCTCCCGTCGAGGCGCGCGACCCCCAGCGGTCCGTCGAGGCCGGTGCCGACCTGCTCGCCGCGGCCGTCGAGGAGATGAAGAGCGAGTCCGGCGGCCTGTACGACGGCGAGGCCGCGCACCTGCTGTACGCGCTCTACCAGCGGGGCTCCTGCGCCGAATCGGTCGCGCGCAGGGCCGCCGAGTTCGAGGACTGGCCGGTCGACCCCCGCCTGGAGGACGCGCCCGTACTCGTACCGGCGAAGGCCCACGACGCCTATGTGGTCCCGCCCGTGGACGAGCTGTCCCGGCTCGTGGGGGCGCCCGTCACCGACGACGAGCGGGCCCGGCTCGAACCGTCAGCGCGGGCCATGGCCGACACCGTCGACCGGCTGGCCGGGACCGGCATGGTCTTCCGTACCGGCGACGCCTTCGGCCTCACGCCCTGGGGCGTCGAGGTCCTGCACTATCTGATGCGGGTCCGGGGCGTCGCGGCACCCGACGCCGCCGAGGCCGTCGCCTGGGACGCCCCGACCGTGATCGCCGCAGCCGAGGGCTGGTCCGCCTCCGCCGCCACGCGTGTCCTGACCGAATGGCTCCACGCCCGAGGGGACACCGACGACGCCTGGTCCCAGCTGCTCGCCGCCCTCGGCACGGTCAACGCCGGGACGTACGAGGCCGCCGACACCCGCGCCGTCTTCGGCTTCCTCGACCCGGCCGCCGCACCGGTCGAGGCCCTGCACGGGGCCCTCGACGACCCGGTGATGGGCGCGTACGCGTACGGCGTCCTGCGGGCCAGGGGCGAGCCGGCGGACGAGACCCGAGTGCCGCTGTCCGCCCGCGCCGTGCTGATCCTGGACCGGCTCTCCCGCCGCACGGCCGGGCGGGCGGTCCTCGACTCCGCCGCCGAGGGCTGGCCGGGCGGTGTCGAGGCCCTGGTGAAGGAGATGGCGGCGGCCGACCCGTACCGGGCGGAGCGGACGCTCGGCGCGCTCGGTCTCACAGCGCCCGGGATCGGGATGTCCGAGTCGAGGACGGGGAGGCCGCGGGCACGGCGCCGGAACCGGGGGAAGCGCCGCGCCCGCTGAGCAACCCCGTGGGGGGTCGAGCCGACGGCCGTCAGGATACGGCCGTCAGGTACATCCCGGAGGCGCCGGTACCGGCCGTGTTGCGGCAGGAGAAGTTCCCGCTCGGCTGCGCGTGGATCAGCGAGAGACAGCGGCCGAGCGCCGACTGGCCGTAGTGGTTGGGGTGGACGTTCTCCTGGATCGGGCCCTGCGTCTGGTTCTGGTCGATCCAGCGCACCCATTCGCTGGTCGTGGCCGAGGCCGGCACCGTCGCGCTGACCTGCTTGCTGGCCTTCGCGCACACCTCGCGGCCCTGCAGCATGTCCCGCAGATCCATGAACTGCACGCCCTTGGCCGCGGCGACGCCCTTGAGACGGTTGGCGACCTGCGGCACGAGCGAGTCCCGGGCCCAGTCGGAGTCCAGGTTCCAGAACGGGCAGCCGCCCGTGTTGGTACGGCTCCAGCCGCTCTCGCCGTAGCGGTTGTCGGCGGCGCGCGGGATGGGGGAGGGGTACGACTGGAGCACGATCCGGTACGAGGAGGCGGCGTACCCGGCGCCGGACATCACCGCCCGGATCTCGTCGACGGACTTGCCGACGCCCGCCATCGCGGCGTCGATCTTGGCGTCGACCTCCTCCTGCTGGTCGTCGTGGCAGTAGGAGTACCAGACGATGTAGTCGGTCGCGCAGCTCCGGATGATGTCGGCGAAGCCCAGGTCGTTGCCGCCGATGGACAGCACGATCGTCTTCACGTCGTGCGAGGCGGCGACGGCCGCGAGCTGGTCGGCCTGCGGAGCCTCGCCCTTGTAGGCCCTGCCGCCGTTCGACGCCCGGAAGACGTTCTCGGTCGTGGCGCCCGAGCAGGCGATGTTGATCAGCGCGGAGGCGATCCCGGTGGCGCTCTTCACCTCGGCCCCGTCGGAGCGGTGACAGCCGTTGGCCGCGGTGGTGCCGTAGACCCGCGAGGGGTCGTACGCGCTTCCCGTCCATGCCCGGTCGGTCCCGTTACGGCTGCCGCTGGTGGTGAGGCTGTTGCCCTGCCAGCGTCCGGCCTCCCCGGAGATGTAGCTGTCGCCCATCGAGACGACGGCGGTGGGGCCGGAACCGGAGCTCGCGGCGGCGGGGGAGGTGCCACCTGCGGCCACCAGGCCGGTGACGGCCAGCGAGGCGGCGAGAACCGCGCGCACGGCACGGTGGGGAAAGCGGCGGGGGGTGGGCATGGCTGTGCTCCTGCGTCCTTGCAGTGGAGTGAGGGACAGCCGCCGGCCGGTGGCAAGGCGGAATCTGGCACGCCGTGGCTTGTTACCGCTAGGTAGCTGCGCGTCTCGGTTGCGTCACATGCCCTGTGAAACGCACTGGAGCGAAAATGGCTCCGCCCCCGGAGCTGTGCGTTCACCGGGGGCGGAGCCTGTTCGTGATGTGACCGAAGGTGCTGGTCGGCTGCTGTGCGGGTCAGCCGGCCGGCAGGTCAGCCGGTCAGCTGGTCGTACGCCGGGAGAGTCAGGAAGTCGGCGTAGTCGGCGTCGAGGGAGACGTGCAGCAGCAGGTCGTGGGCCTGCTGCCACTTGCCGGCCGTGAAGGCCTCCTCGCCGATCTCCTCGCGGATCGCGGCCAGTTCCTCCGCCGCGACCTTGCGGGCCAGCTCGGGAGTGGCCTTCACGGTCTTTCCGTCGTGCTCGAACTCCACACCGGCGTTGATCCACTGCCAGATCTGCGAGCGCGAGATCTCGGCCGTGGCCGCGTCCTCCATCAGGTTGAAGATGGCGACCGCGCCGAGGCCGCGGAGCCAGGCCTCGATGTAGCGGGTGCCGACCTGGACGGCGTTGCGCAGGCCGTCGTACGTCGGCTTCGCGTCGAGGGAGTCGATCGCGATCAGATCGCCGGGAGCCACCGAGACGTCCTCGCGCAGCCGGTCCTTCTGGTTCGGCCTGTCGCCGAGCACCGCGTCGAAGGAGGCCATGGCGATCGGGACCAGGTCCGGGTGGGCGACCCAGGAGCCGTCGAAGCCGTCGCCGGCCTCGCGGTCCTTGTCCGCCTTGACCTTCTCGAAGGCGACCTTGTTGACCTCGGCGTCCTTGCGGGACGGGATGAAGGCCGCCATGCCGCCGATCGCGTGCGCGCCGCGCTTGTGGCAGGTGCGGACCAGGAGTTCGGTGTACGCCCGCATGAACGGGGCCGTCATCGTGACCGCGTTGCGGTCCGGCAGCACGAACTTGGCGCCGCCGTCGCGGAAGTTCTTGACGATGGAGAAGAGGTAGTCCCAGCGGCCCGCGTTGAGGCCGGCCGCGTGGTCGCGGAGCTCGTAGAGGATCTCCTCCATCTCGTACGCGGCCGTGATCGTCTCGATCAGCACGGTGGCGCGGACGGTGCCCTGCGGGATGCCGACGTAGTCCTGGGCGTAGACGAAGATGTCGTTCCAGAGGCGGGCCTCCAGGTGCGACTCCGTCTTCGGAAGGTAGAAGTACGGGCCCTTGCCGAGCTCGATGAGGCGCTTGGCGTTGTGGAAGAAGTACAGACCGAAGTCGACCAGCGCGCCGGGGACCGCGCGGCCCTCGAAGGTGAGGTGGCGCTCCTCCAAGTGCCAGCCGCGCGGCCGCATGACGACCGTGGCCAGCTCGTCGGCCGCCTTCAGTGCGTACGACTTGCCCGACTTCGGGTCGGTGAAGTCGATGTTCCGGGTGTACGCGTCGATCAGGTTGACCTGGCCGAGGACGACGTTCTCCCAGGTGGGGGCCGAGGCGTCCTCGAAGTCGGCGAGCCAGACCCTGGCGCCCGAGTTCAGGGCGTTGATCGTCATCTTGCGGTCGGTCGGGCCGGTGATCTCGACCCGGCGGTCGTTCAGGGCCGCCGGGGCCGGCGCGACACGCCAGGAGTCGTCCGCGCGGACGGCGGCGGTCTCCGGGAGGAAGTCGAGGGTCGAGGTACGGGCGATCTCGGCGCGGCGCTCCGCCCGGCGGGCGAGGAGCTCGTCCCGGCGAGGCGTGAACCGCCGGTGCAGCTCCGCCACGAAGGCGAGGGCCGCGTCGGTCAGCACCTCCTCCTGCCTCGGCAGGGGTTCGGCTTCGACGACGGCCAGGGGGGACGGCGCTGGTGCGGACATGGACTGTCACTTCCTTCAGCGGGCTTCACGGGCGGTGCCTTGCGGCCGCCGGGCGTCGCGGATCGGCACGGAGTGCCGCAGGCGCCGAGATACGACCGCGAGCGCCCTCAGAGGATCAGGCGCTTCTGAACAGTGGATACTAGTTTCCTCATGGTGGAAGTTCAATCGTTTGTTGATGTCGAGATTCTCTGGATCGACAGAAGGTGGCGCTCAGTGCCACGTTCTTCACTCCAGGTGCGCCAGATCCGCCTCCGTGTCGATGTCGTAGGGCTCGGCCACATCCGAGCAGTCCACGAGCGTGATCGCATCCCGGTGCGCCTTCAGATAGTCACGTGCCCCCTGGTCGCCGACCGCACCCCCCGCGATGTCCGCCCAGCGGTCCGCGCCGAACAGCACCGGATGGCCCCGCTTCCCCTCGTACGAGGCCGCCGCCAGGGAATCGGGCGAGCGGTACGCCGACCGGACCCGGGTCACCGCCTCGGCGCCGATCCCCGGCTGGTCGACCAGCGAGACCAGCGCGGCGTCCACCGGCAGCGCTTCGGCGGCGAGCGAGGCCAGTCCGGCCCGCAGCGAGGACCCCATGCCCTCGGCCCACTCCGGGTTGTCGACCAGCACGCAGCCCGGCAGCTGCGCCCGCTCCCTTACGAGATCGGCCGAGGCCCCGAGCACCACATGGATCACCTCGCAGCCGCCCTCCCGCAGCACCCGCACCGCATGCTCGACCAGCGGGCGGCCGCGATGGGTCAGGAGCGCCTTGGGGCGGCCGCCGAGGCGTCGGCCGCCGCCCGCGGCCAACAGCAATCCGGCGATCTGCGGGACGGAACGAGGTGTTTGTGTCATGAGGACTGCATACCCCATGCGCCCCCGTGCGCCGGGCGTGCACACGGACGCCTGAATTACGTCCACGGAGTGGCGCACCCGGCGCGCGATGGCGTTAACTGGCTCGCGACTCCGGGCGCCTGACCATCGTTCGACGGGTCTGGTCGGTGTGTGGAGTTCGCCGCACAGTGTCGTGCGAGGGGGAGAACTTTGTTGCGTAGCGTTGGGCAGAGGTGTGTGAGGACCGGCAGCGGCGAGGACCCGAGGGTGGCTGAGCTGCGTGCCGCCGTCTCCCGGCTCCGCCGGGAACTGGCGGGCCACCCGGTCGAGTTCACCGACCGTGGCATCGCCGAGGACGAACTCGCCGCGCTGGACGCGATGGCCGCCGGCGGAGTCCCCGAAGTACGGCGTCTGCGCCGCTCCCTGCTGCTGATCGCCGGTTCGATCGGTTCCGTCAGTGCCCTGTCGAACGGTCTTACGGGTGTCCGTCAGGCCGTCGAGCTCTTCGGAGAGCCCCCGCGCGAGCTCCAGTGACCTCGCCCGGCATGACGGGGGCGGCGGGGGCTCGCGAGGCGGCGGCTTGCGGGGCGGCGGCGACTGTCCCATAGTCCGAGGTATGGACGCGCGCGAGGCGGCGCTCCGTCAGGCGTACGACCATGCCGTCCGCTGGCTGGCCAGCCTGTCCGAGCGCCCGGTCCCCGCCCGCGCTTCGGTCGACGAGATCGTGAGCGCGCTCGGTGCCGCACTGCCCGACGGTCCCAGCACGCCCTCCGAGGTCGTCGACCTGCTGGCCACGGCCTGTGAACCGGGGCTCACGGCGTTCCCCAGCGGCCGCTTCTACGGATTCGTCGTCGGCGGCGGCGAACCGGCCGCGCTGGCCACGGACTGGCTGGTCAGCGCCTGGGACCAGAACGCCGTGATGCGCACCGTCTCCCCCGCGTACGCGGCGGCGGAGGAGATCGCCGGCGCCTGGCTGCTCGATCTGCTCGGGCTGCCCGAGGACGCCGCCGTCGGCTTCACCACGGGCGCCACGATGGCGAACTTCACGTGCCTCGCCGCCGCACGCGACGAGGTGGTGCGGCGCGTCGGCGGGGACGTCGCCCGTGAGGGACTCGCGGGCGGACGGGCCGTGCGTGTCGTCGCGGGCGAGCACCGTCACATGGCCATCGACCTGGCCCTGCGCTACCTGGGCCTCGGGAGGCCCGAGCTGGTGGCGGCGGACGACCAGGGGCGCATCCGGCCCGAGGCCCTCCGCGACGCCCTGGCGTCCGGCGGGCGGAACCCCACACTCGTGATCCTGCAGGCCGGCGACATCCACTCCGGCGCCTTCGACCCCTTCGCCGAGACGATCCGGGCGGCTCGTGAGGCGGACGCCTGGGTGCACGTCGACGGCGCCTTCGGACTCTGGGCCGCCGCCTCCCCGCGGTACGCGCATCTGTCGGCCGGCTGCGAGCTGGCCGACTCCTGGGCGACCGATGCCCACAAGACCCTGAACGTCCCCTACGACTGCGGCCTCGCGATCGTGCGCGATCCGTCCGCGCTCCGGGCGGCGATGGGCCTGCGGGGCGACTACCTCATCCAGCACGCGCTCGGAGACCCCATCGACAAGGTCCCCGAGCTCTCCCGGCGCGGCAGGGCCTTCCCGGTCTGGGCCGCCCTCAGGTCCCTCGGCCGATCAGGCGTGGCCGACCTGGTCGAGCGCCTGTGCCGGCACGCGTCCGCCTTCGCCACCGGCATCGCGGGGATCGACGGCGCGACCGTCCTCAACGACGTGGTGTTCACCCAGGTCTGCGCCGAGCTCGGCGACGACGCGCGCACGGAACGGGTGCTCGCCCGGTTGCTGGACGACGGCACGACATGGATCAGCGGCTCCACCTGGCACGGCCGACGGGTCATGCGCATCTCGGTCAGCAACTGGTCCACGACCGACGACGACGTGACGCGAGCCCTCGACGCGATCCGGCGCGCGGCGGCGGGAACGTGAGGCGGCGGGAGGGGGAGGCGGAGGGCGTGTGAGGCGGTGCGCCCTGCGCCGGGAAGGCCCCACGTCCGAGGGGCCCACGTCCCAAGGGCCCGCCTCCTCCGGGGCCCGCGTCGCGCCGTGACTACCGTCGGATCAGGCGGCGTGCCGTCGCCGTCGCCACCGCTGCCGTGCGGGAGTCGACGCCGAGTTTCGCGAAGATGTGCACCAGATGGGACTTCACCGTCGCCTGGCTGAGGAACAGCGCCTTGCTGATCTGCTGGTTCGACAGGCCCTCGCCCACCAGCTGGAGCACCTCCAGCTCCCGCTTCGTCAGCGCCTCCGCCGGCATCCGCATCCGGTCCATCAGCCGGTGCGCCACCGCCGGGGCCAGCGCCGACTGGCCCGCCGCCGCCGTACGGACCGCCGCCGCCAGTTCGTCCGGCGGCGCGTCCTTCAGCAGATAGCCCGAGGCGCCCGCCTCGACCGCCGCCAGGATGTCCGCGTCCGTGTCGTATGTCGTCAGGACGAGGACCCGCGGCCCGCCCGCCCGTGCGGTGATCGCCGCCGTGGCCTCCGAGCCGTGCATCCCGGCCCCGAACTGGAGGTCCATCAGCACCACGTCCACCCCGCCCGCCGCGGCCAGCTCCACGGCCCGCTCGGCGGTCGCCGCCTCGCCGACCACGGCGAAGTCCGGTTCCGTGTCCAGTACCGCGCGCAGCCCGGCCCGTACCACCGGGTGGTCGTCGGCGAGCAGGAGACGGATCGTCATGTCGACACTCCAGCGGGAAGAGGGAGGGAGACGGCGACGGCCGTGCCCTGACCGGGCGCGGACTCCACCGTGAACGTGCCACCGAGCGACTCCGCCCGCGAACGCATGGCCGGCAACCCGAACCCGCCCTCCGGGGAGGGCGCGAGCAGCGTCGGGTCGAAGCCCTTGCCGTCGTCGACCACGTCCAGCGTCACGGAGGCGTCCATGAACGACAGCGTGATCTCCGCGCGCGCCGCCGATGCATGCCGCACCGTGTTGGCGAACGCCGACTGCGCGATGCGCAGCAGCGCCACCTCGTACGGGGTCGGCAGCTCCGCCGGTGTCCCGCTGAGCGTGAAGCGCGCCCGCAACGGCACCCCCGGGCTCGGCTCGCACAGCCGCTCCAGCGCGGCCGCCAGCGAACCGTGCTCCAGATCCGGCGGCGACAGGGCCCGTACGAACCGTCGCGCCTCCGCTAGATTGTCCTGCGCAGCCCGCCGCGCCCGCTCGATGTGCCCGGCCGCGGGCGAATCCTCCGGCAGGGCCCGTTCGGCCGCCCGCAGCAGCAGCTGGATCGAGGAGAGACCCTGCGCCAGCGTGTCGTGGATCTCGCGGGCGAGGCGTTCGCGCTCCGCGAGCGTGCCCGCGTGCCTCTCGGCCGCCGCCAGCTCGGCCCGGGTCTCGATCAGCTCCTCCACCATCCGCCGTCGCCGCTCGCTCTCCCGGTACAGCGCCTGGTAGCCGAGCACCGTCGCCACCGCCACCGCCGCGCCGAGCAGCGGCCCGATGAAGACGCCGGGGTTCAGCGGCGCGCCGTGCCGTACGTACGAGAGGATCGCCGCGACCGCCGTGAGCCCGACCGTCGGCAGTGACCAGCGCATCGGCAGCAGATGCAGCTGGAGGAAGTACAGCGGGAACGCCACCCACAGCCCCTCGGGGGTGGCCCACAGCAGCGCCAGCCATGACGCGCACAGCGCCGCCAGCCACACCGCGGCGGCCCGCTGCGAGTCCCGTACGGACGGCAGGGCCGACCCTGCCGCGTACACCGCGCCGGTCACCACCGCCAGGACGACGCCGGCCGCCGAGTCCGCCCGGACCGCCGCCAGGGCGAGCAGGCCCGCCATCAGCAGATGCAGGCAGAGGCGCAGCGCGCGCAGAGCAGGGGTGAGGGAACGCGGATCCATGATCTGTCCAGCGTAGGCGGGGGCAGACAATCCGGACTCAACCGAAAGTTTGATTGCGGAGCCATCCGTGGCGCGATGCCGCGGGCCATGGACCGCCGGGAAGCTTGATCCCATGTTCGTGGCATGGAGAGACCTACGCTTCGCCAGAGGGCGATTCACCCTGATGGGCACAGTGATCGTGCTCATCACACTGCTCGTCGGACTGCTGTCCGGGCTGACGTCCGGGCTGGCCCGCGAGAACATCTCGGCGATCACGGGCCTGCCCGCGGACCGGCTGTCCTTCGCCGCCCCGCCCTCCGGCCAGTCGGTCTCCTTCACCAACTCGACGGTGACGGAGAGCGAGTGGCGGCGGTGGGCGCAGCGGCCCGGCGTCACGAGCGCGCAGCCACTCGGCATCCGCACGCTCAACGCTGCCGCCGGGGACCGTACGGCCGCGGTATCGGCCTTCGGCACGGAGCCCTCGGCCGGTCTCGCCCCGGAGAGCCGGAAGCTGGCGCCCGGCCGGGTCGTCCTCTCCGAGTCCGCCGCCGAGGAGCTCGATGTCGAGGTGGGCGGGGCGGTACGCCTCGGTCCGCTGGAGGCCACCGTCGCGGCCGTGGCCGGCGACGCCTCGTACAGCCACACGCCCGTCGCCTGGACCTCGCTCGACGACTGGCAGAAGCTCGGGCACAACGGCACCACGCCCGAGGAGCAGGCCACCGTCATCGCGCTGAGCGTCGCAGAGGACGCGGACCTCGGGGCGGGCGACGCGGCGCTGGGCACCGAGTCGCGGACGATCGACGAGGCTCTGACCGCCATAGGGTCCTACCAGGCCGAGAACGGCTCGCTGCAGATGATGCGCGGCTTCCTCTTCGTCATCTCCGCGCTGGTCATAGGGGCCTTCTTCACCGTCTGGACGATCCAGCGCAGCGGCGACGTGGCCGTGCTGAAGGCGCTCGGCGCCTCGACCCCGTACCTGCTGAAGGACGCGCTCGGGCAGGCGGTGCTGATGCTCACCGCGGGCACGCTGCTCGGCACCGGCCTCGCGGTCGGCGCGGGCGTGCTGATCAGCGGCGGGGACGTGCCGTTCGTACTGGATCCGCTGACCGTGCTCGGGCCGGCCGCCGTGATGATCGTCCTCGGTGTCCTCGGCGCCGCCCTGTCCATCCGGCGGATCACCGCCGTCGACCCGCTGACCGCGCTCGGGAGCGCCCGATGACTCTGTTGCTCGAAGACGTGACGCTGACGTACCCGGACGGCGAGGGGCGGCTCACCGCCCTCGACTCGGTCTCCCTGGAGGTGCCGGCGGGCCGTCTGACCGCGGTCGTCGGCCCCTCCGGCTCCGGTAAGTCAAGCCTGCTGGCGGTGGCCGCGACGCTGGTGACCCCGGACCGGGGGCGGGTCGTCGTGGCCGGTACGGAGACGGGGACGCTGGACGCGGCCGGTCGGGCCGCGCTGCGGCGCGAGCGGGTCGGGATCGTCTTCCAGCAGCCGAATCTGCTGGGATCGCTGACGGCGGCGGAGCAGCTGCAGGTGATGGCGCATCTGTCGGGAGCCAGGCCGAAGGCGGTACGGGAACGGGCTCTGGCCCTCCTGGACGCGGTCGGCCTCGCGGACCTGGCGGGCCGCCGGCCGCACCAGCTCTCGGGCGGTCAGCGGCAGCGCGTCAACATCGCACGGGCGCTGATGAACGAACCGTCGGTCCTGCTGGTCGACGAGCCGACGAGCGCGTTGGACCATGAGCGGGGGGCGGAGGTCGTGGCCTTGCTGGCGACGCTGACACGGGAGCGGGGGACGGCGACGGTGTTGGTGACGCACGACTACACGCATCTGGCATGCGTGGACGGGACGGTGCTGGTGCAGGACGGCCGCGTCACGGAACGGACCCCGGCGTCCTGAGCCGCCGGGCCGGGGTTGAGGGTGGGCACCGCCTCGCGGTACGCCTGCCCACAACCCCGCTCCGTGGGCGTCGCTACGCTCCGCCGTTCGTCGCCGTGGTGTTCGCCAGCGCCGTGGAGAGTTCCTGCGCGACCTCCTGGAGGATCGGGACGATCTTCTCCGTCGCCGCCTCCGTCACACGTCCCGCCGGGCCCGAGATCGAGATCGCCGCCGCGGTGGGGGAGTTGGGGACCGACACCGCGAGGCAGCGGACTCCTATCTCCTGCTCGTTGTCGTCGACCGCGTACCCCGCGTCCCGGACCAGCGCGAGCGCGTCCAGGAAGCCCTCCGGCGTGGTGATCGTCTTCTCGGTGGCGGCCGGCATCCCCGTACGGGACAGCAGCGCGCGCACCTCCTCCGCCGGGGTGTAGGCCAGCAGCGCCTTGCCCACGCCCGTGGAGTGCGGCAGCACGCGCCGGCCGACCTCGGTGAACATGCGCATCGAGTGCTTGGACGGCACCTGGGCGACGTACACGATCTCGTCGCCGTCGAGCAGCGCCATGTTCGCGGTCTCGCCGGTCTCCTCGACGAGGCGCGCGAGATACGGGCGCGCCCAGGTTCCGAGCAGCCGGGAGGCCGACTCGCCCAGGCGGATGAGTCGGGGGCCGAGCGCGTACCGGCGGTTGGGCTGCTGGCGTACGTAACCGCAGGCCACGAGCGTGCGCATCAGCCGGTGGATGGTGGGCAGCGGCAGCCCGCTGCTGGCGGAGAGCTCGCTCAGCCCGACCTCGCCCCCGGCGTCGGCCATCCGCTCCAGGAGATCGAAGGCACGCTCGAGGGACTGGACGCCACCGCTCGCGGCGGCGGGCTTGGCGGCGTCGGTGGTGCTGGCGCTGGACGTCGGCACGTCAAGGTCCTTTCGGGGCAGGCGGGCAAGGCAGCAGCCTACCGGGCCGTCCGGTCGGACACACGGTCCCGGTCGCGGCGTACGGGCCGGTCAGGGGGGTGTTTGTCCGGTGTCGGCGGCTGCCCGGCGACATCCGCCTCGTCCCCGCATGTACGGAGCTACGTTCTACTGTACGAAATTCCCATTCCACTTCATGGAAACATCCAAGTGGGCGCGGTGCGAGCGGTGGCGGCGGGGCCATGCTGGAAGTGTGCCCTTGACGACATGTCGTCTCGAGTGAAGACTCCTTCAACAGTTCGTTGAAATTCTGCTGGAAAGGGGTACGGGTGGACGTCAACCTGGTACTGCGCTCGACACGCGTCATCACCCCCGAGGGGACGGGGCCCGCGTCGATCGCCGTCTCCGGCGGGACCATCGCCGCGGTGCTGCCGTACGACGCCGAGGTCCCGGAGGGCGCTCGGCTGGAGGACGTCGGTGACGACGTCGTGCTCCCCGGGCTCGTCGACACCCATGTGCATGTGAACGACCCCGGCCGCACCGAGTGGGAGGGCTTCTGGACCGCCACCCGCGCCGCGGCCGCCGGTGGCATCACCACCCTCCTCGACATGCCGCTGAACTCGCTGCCGCCGACCACCACGGTCGAGCACCTGCGGGTCAAGCAGGACGTCGCCCGCACCAAGGCGCACATCGACGTCGGCTTCTGGGGCGGCGCGCTGCCCGACAACGTCAAGGACCTGCGCCCCCTGCACGACGCCGGTGTCTTCGGCTTCAAGTGCTTCCTGTCGCCGTCCGGAGTGGACGAGTTCCCCGAGCTCGATCAGGAGCAGCTGGCGAACTCGCTCGCCGAGATCGCGGGCTTCGGCGGTCTGATGATCGTGCACGCCGAGGACCCGCACCACCTCGCCGCCGCCCCGCAGAAGAGCGGCGAGAAGTACGCCGACTTCCTCGCCTCCCGGCCCCGGGACGCCGAGAACACGGCGATCGAGAACCTGATCAACCAGGCCCGGCGCCTCAACGCCCGCGTCCACGTCCTGCACCTGTCGTCCTCGGACGCGCTGCCGCTGATCGCCGCGGCCAAGGCCGAGGGCGTTCGCATCACCGTCGAGTCCTGCCCGCACTTCCTCACGCTCACCGCCGAGGAGGTCCCGGACGGGGCGACGGAGTTCAAGTGCTGCCCGCCGATCCGCGAGGCGTCCAACCAGGACGCGCTCTGGGACGGACTCGCCGACGGCACGATCGACTGCATCGTCTCCGACCACTCGCCCTCCACCGTCGACCTCAAGACCGCGGACTTCGCCTCCGCCTGGGGCGGGATCTCCTCGCTCCAGCTCGGCCTGCCGGCGATCTGGACCGAGGCCCGCCGCCGCGGCCACGGCCTGGAGGACGTCGTCCGCTGGATGTCCACGGGCCCCGCGCGCCTCGCCGGCCTGGAGAAGAAGGGCGCGATCGAGGCCGGCCGCGACGCCGACTTCGCCGTCGTCGACCCCGAGGCCACCTTCACCGTCGACCCGGCCGAGCTCCAGCACCGCAACCGGGTCACCGCCTACGCGGGCAGGACCCTGCACGGCGTCGTCACCTCCACCTGGCTGCGCGGCGAGCGGATCGTCGACCGCGGCACCCTCACCGAGCCCTCCGGCAGCCTCCTCGAAAGGAACAACTGACGTGTCCGCCATACCCAGCTTCACCGGCGACGCCAGCCCCTACGGCGGCGGTGACCCGTACGCCGACTACCGCACGGCGGACTTCCCCTTCACGCAGTACGCGGACCTCGCCGACCGCCGGCTCGGCGCCGGTGTGATCGCCGCCAACGACGAGTTCTTCGCCGAGCGCGAGAACATGCTCAAGCCCGAGGCCGCGGAGTTCGACCCCGAGCACTTCGGGCACAAGGGCAAGATCATGGACGGCTGGGAGACCCGCCGCCGCCGTGGTGTGTCCGCCCAGCAGCCCCACCCGACCGAGGACGACCACGACTGGGCGCTCGTACGCCTCGGTGCCCCCGGCGTCGTACGCGGCATAGTCCTCGACACCGCGCACTTCCGTGGCAACTACCCGCAGGCCGTCTCGGTCGAGGCCGCCTCCGTCGCCGGCTCGCCGTCGCCCGAGGAACTCCTCGCGGACGACGTGAAGTGGACGACGCTCGTCCCGCGCACCGCCATCGGCGGCCACGCCGCCAACGGCTTCGCCGTCGACGTCGAGCAGCGCTTCACCCACCTCCGGGTCAACCAGCACCCCGACGGCGGCATCGCGCGCCTCCGTGTGTACGGAGAGGTCGCCCCGGACCCGAAGTGGCTCGGCGTGCTCGGCACCTTCGACCTCGCCGCGCTCGAGAACGGCGGCCAGGTCGAGGACGCCTCCGACCGCTTCTACTCCCCGGCGACGAACACCATCCAGCCGGGCCGCTCCCGCAAGATGGACGACGGCTGGGAGACGCGCCGTCGTCGCGACAAGGGCAACGACTGGATCCGCTACAGCCTGGTCGCCGAGTCCGAGATCCGCGCGGTCGAGATCGACACCGCGTACCTCAAGGGCAACAGCGCGGGCTGGGCGGCGCTCTCCGTGGCGGCCGAGGGCTCCGAGGACTGGACCGAGATCCTGCCCCGGACCCGCCTCCAGCCCGACACCAACCACCGCTTCGTGCTGGACACGCCGGCGGTCGGCTCCCGGATCCGGATCGACATCTACCCCGACGGCGGCATCTCCCGCCTCCGCCTCTTCGGTTCGCTCACCGACGAGGGCTCGGCGCGCCTGACGGCCCGCCACCAGGAACTGGGCGGGTAACGACACCCCGCCCGGCACGCGAGGGCGCACCGGCCGACAGCACCGGTGCGCCCTCGGTTTCACCAGGCCCCTCTGCTTGCCCTAGGCCGCATGCCCGCCGTCCACCGAGAACTCCGCGCCCGTCACGTACTCCGCGCCCGGGCCCGCGAGGAACGCCACCGTCGCCGCGACCTCGGCCGCCGTGCCGAAGCGGCCCAGGGCCGTCAGGGACGCCTGGTCCGCCGCGTACGGGCCGTCCGCCGGGTTCATGTCGGTGTCGACCGGGCCCGGGTGGACGATGTTCGCGGTGATGCCGCGGCCGCCCAGCTCCCGTGCCAGCGCTTTGTTCAGCCCGATCAGCGCCGACTTGCTCATCGCGTAGAGCGTGCCGCCGGGCCCCGGGACGCGCGCCGTCATGCACGAGCCGATCGTGATGATCCGGCCGCCCCGTTCCATCCGCGCGGCCGCCGCCTGCGCGGCGAGAAAGGCTCCTCGTACGTTCACGGCGAGGACCCGGTCCGCATCGGCCAGGGCCAGCGACTCCAGCGGGGCGACCACCCCGACCCCGGCGTTGTTCACCAGGACGTCGAGTCGGCCGAGTGCGTCCGCCGCCCACTCCACCGCGCCGGCCGCGTCCCCGGCGTCCGAGGCGTCGGCCCGCAGGGGCAGCGCCTTGCGTCCGGCCGCCTCGATCCGTGCGGCGACCTCCTTCGCCCGCTCCTCGCCGGCCACGTAGGTGAAAGCCACGTCCGCGCCCTCGTGGGCCAGCCGCAGCGCCGTCGCGGCACCGATCCCGCGGCTGCCGCCCGTCACCAGGACCGCCTTGCCGTTCATGCCGTTCATGCCGTTCATGCCGTTCATCGTGGACATCCCGAAACCTCCGCAGGAAGAAGAGTGGTTGCGGGTTCAATCAAAGTCGGCGGGTCGCCACGGTGCTGGCGGCAATCGGACACCGAGGACCGAGGCTCCCACCGATGACTTCCGCCGAGCGGTGGAGTCGGAACTTGTGAGACACGATGGACCGGGGGATCCCGGCAGAAGCGAAAGGGCGGCACCATGGGCAAGCTCTCCCTCACCCAGTTCGTGACGATCGACGGCGTGTACCAGGCGCCCGGCGGGCCCGAAGAGGACCCCAGCGGCGGCTTCGAGCACGGCGGCTGGTCCGTCCCGTACGGTGACGACGACTTCGGCGCCTTCATGGACGAGGTCTTCCAGCGCCCGGCCGCCTTCCTGCTCGGTCGCCGTACGTACGACATCTTCGCGGGCTACTGGCCGAAGCAGACCGACCCCGCCAACCCCGTCGCCTCGAAGCTCAACTCCCTCCCCAAGTACGTCGCCTCCACCACCCTCGAGACGGCCGACTGGGCCGGCACCACCGTCCTCGGCGGCGATGTCGTCACGGAGGTCGCGGCCCTGAAGGACCGCGTCGACGGGGAGGTGCAGATGCACGGCAGCGGCGGCCTCGCCAAGTCCCTGCTGGCCGCCGACCTGATCGACACGCTCCATCTGCTCGTCTTCCCCGTCGTCCTCGGCTCGGGCCTGAACCTCTTCGACGGCGCCCGGCCCACCGCCTTCCGCAACGTCGGGACCAGGACGACCGGCTCGGGCATCGCCATCAGTACGTACGAGCTGGCGGGTCGTCCCGAGTACGGCAGCTATGTGTAGACGAAAGATGTAGCCGCCACCCGTTTCTCCGGGTACGGTGATCGTCCCGCGTGCGAGCCGCCGAAGTCTCCACCCCGTCCGACGAGTTGGAGCAGGCCCGCGATGACGTCGATTGCCGCTTCCGTACCCTTTCGCGCCCCGCGCCGCGCCTGGCTCACCGACCTCCCGGTGCTGCTCGTCGCCGTCGTCTGGGGCGCCAGCTACCTCGCCGCCAAGGGCATCACCACCACCCACACGGTCGTCGCCGTCCTGGTCCTGCGCTTCGCCGTCGTCCTGCCCGCCCTCGTCGTCGCCGGATGGCGGGGCCTGCGCGCGCTGACCGCCGCCCAGTGGCGCGGCGCCGGCCTCCTCGGGCTGATCCTCGGCGGGATCTTCCTCCTGGAGACCTACGGAGTCGTCCACACCTCCGCCACCAACGCGGGCCTGATCATCAGCCTCACCATGATCTTCACGCCCCTCGCCGAGGCCGCCCTCACCAGAACCCTCCCCCGAGCTCCCGGCTCCGCTCGGGCAGGGCGCACCCCCATGCCCCGCGCCTTCCTGGCCGCCGCCGGGCTCTCGGTGGCCGGCGTGGTGCTGCTGACCCAGGGCGGAGGCTTCACGGCCCCGTCCCTCGGCGACCTGCTGATGCTGCTGGCCGCGCTCGCCCGGACCGTGCACGTGCTGGCCATGTCCCGGATCAAGGCGGTCGAGGGCGCCGACTCGCTCTCCCTGACCACCGTGCAACTCGGCTCCGCCGTCGTGGTCTTCGCCCTGCTCGCCGCCGCCCCGGGCACCGGCGCGTCCCCCTGGTCGGTGGCGCTCGACTTCGGCCCGCGCGAATGGGCCGGGCTGCTCTTCCTCTCCGTCTTCTGCACGCTCTTCGCCTTCTTCGTGCAGATGTGGGCCGTCCGCCGCACCTCGCCCTCGCGCGTCAGCCTCCTGCTCGGTACGGAGCCCCTGTGGGCCGCGGCCGCCGGCATCGCGATCGCCGGCGACCGGCCCGGCGTGCTCGGCATCGCGGGCGCCGTTCTGGTCCTGGCGGGGACGAGTTGGGGCCGCCGAGCCGCCGACGAGAGCGGCCGGTAGGTTCTGGCGCCATGCGTTCACTTTCGTACGACATAGAATTCCGCGCCCGCGCGCGGCGTACCCAGGGCTGGGGACTCGGGCTGCTGGCCGTCGCCGGACTGATGTGGATCTGGCTGGCCGTACTGATCTTCTCGCCGTACGAGGCCGCGTGGGACGGCCGGAGCAAGGACTGCGTCTCCCGCTGGACCAGCGAGAGCCTGCACAACAGCGACAGCATGTGCGTGAACGAACGCGACTGGCCCGAACTCCTCGCCGTCCTCGGCGGCTCGGTGCCCGTCGCCGTCGTCGGCAGCGTCCTCTACACCAGCGGTTCGGTCTCCCACCGCATGGCCGAGCACCTCGCCGAGGTCACCCGCCTCACCGAGGCGAGCGCCTGACGCCGGACGGGCGCGTGGCGGCCCCTGCCGCCGGCGGCAGGGGCCGGGCGAGGTCAGGGACGCTCGGAGAACTGCAGCATCCCGCCGACGCAGAAGCACACCGCTCCCGCGAGGGTGCCCCAGTTCGCGATGTCGACGTTCACCAGGTTCCCGGTCGCGGGCCGGGTGAAGGCGGCGAGCGCCGACACCATGAAGAGGACCGACCCGAGCTGGTTGATCGCGACGATCCACCAGGCGAGGTCGTGCGCGCGCACGCGCGGCCTGCCGTGGCACACCTCGACCAGGGCGAGGTGCCCCGAGATCAGGAAGAGGGTGCACCCCACCATGTCGGGGGCCCAGACGAGCCGGTTCGTCTGCTGCACCGAGAGCCCCTGGAGCAGGGAGCTCAGCAGATTGACGCCGAACACGAGCGTGCCGGAGAACAGCAGGAAGGTGCTGAGCCAGTCGATCCGGTCCGGCTCGTAGCGCCACCACGACCAGGGCCGCGCGACGAGCCTGCCGGCCTCGCCGTCCCGCCGGGGCGTGTTGATGCTCTGGAGGAGTGAGGCGTATCCGCCGGTGTTGAAGAACAGGCCGCCGGTGAAGTAGATCCAGGCGCTCGTCACGTCACCCGGGCCGAACTGCGCCAGTCCGGCCCCGAGGGCGAAGAGTGCGCCGCCGACCGTGAAGGCCCCCGCGGCGACGGCGTTCAGCCTGCGCATACGGCCGACGGCCACCGCGTCCGCCTGTCGGCTTCGCGCGTGTGCCTCGCCCGTGGCCCGTACGGTCAGCCGCGCTTGTTTGCGGGCCAGGCGGGACTCCCAGACCGCGGTGCCCCCGTCCCGGGGCCGCCAGGTGAGCCGGGTCGTGAACGGTCCGGCTCCCTCGGGGTGTTCCTCGGCTCTGACCACCCGCCGACTCTATCCCGCTTGCGACAAAGGGTGCCTTTCCGGCGAACGCTACGTCAGCACGTTGACCGCACGGGCGACGACGAGACCGAGGATGAGCAGCGAGACGAGCGACTGCACCGCCATGGCCATCTTGGCCCAGGGGGCCAGCGGCATGACGTCCGTCGGGCTGAAGGCGGTGGCGTTGGTGAGCCCGAGGTAGAAGTAGTCGACGAAACGCGGGCGCCAGCCGGGGGCGGCGAGCTCGGGGCTGAGCTGCTGCGGGAAGGCGAGCGCCGGGGTGGCGGGCATGCGGTGGGCGCGCGCCGCCGCGCCACCGCTGTCGAGTTCGAAGTAGAGCAGGGCGAACGCGAGGACGGTACCGGCCCAGACGGTTCCGCCGGTCTGCAGCAGACTCGCCGCGGAGGCGGTCTCCTTCCCGCCGTGGATGATGTCGTCCGTCAACTGCACGGTCGACCAGACGGCGCCGAGCGCCAGGACACCGACCAGCGCGATCGACACGGCGCGCAGGACGGTCGAGCGGCGGTCGATCCGGCCGGGGTCACCCGCGATCAGCGCGAGCAGGAGGAGCCCCTCGACGCTGGGGAGCACCCAGGCGGGGGCCAGCCGCAGGTCGTCCGGGAGCAGCAGGGTCAGGGTCATGGCGGCCACGACGGCGGTGGCCATCGGCCAGCGGGCCTCGCCGACGACTTCGTCCGGCCCCGCCGGGGGATCGGTGGCGTGCTCTCGGCTCACGGCGGGGCCCCCTGTCGGTGTCGCCACCACCCCACTACATCTCCGCCGGCCGCGCAGCGCCCGGGATCCGTCCGGGTCAACCGGCCCGACCGAACGGCGGACGTCGACTCACGTGCGCCGCTTGGTGTCGGCGATCATGACGATCGCGAAGCCGAGCACCGCGATCGCGACATTGGTGAGGATCTCCCGGCCCTCCAGGAACGAGACGTTCTCCGTCAGGAACCGGGTGAACCCCATGAAGGGGAACCAGCCGGTCAACTCGCGCAGTACCCCCGCGATGCCGCCGATCAGCACCACACCGCCCACGAACTCCACGATCTTCTTCATGGGTCGATCCTGGCGTCGCGCTCCTCGCGCCCGCGTCGGCCGGTGGGACAGAGCCGGTGCTACCGAAGTCTCGTACCGCACGACTTTGGTAGCCATCGGTCGCTCCCACCCGGCTCCGCGCCCCTGACGTGCGTACTTTGGTTCGTATGACACGTACGGACCGCTACGCCTGGCTGCTGCCCTCGGCCATGGCCGACCCTCCGGCCGACGCCCCACCCGGCCGCGGGCCGCGCCGCACCGTACGCGACTGGGTCGTCGACACCACGCTCTTCCTCCTCGCCGTCCTCTTCGGCATGATCGCGGCCGACGCCACCGACGAGCTCAACAGCGAGGCCGTCGCCCTGGCCGACCAGATCGTCGCGGCCGCCGCCTGCTGCGCCCTCTGGCTGCGCCGCCGGTGGCCCGTAGGACTCGCGGTCGCGCTCGCCCTCGTCAGCGTGGTCGCTCCGCTCGCCGGCGGCGCCTTCCTCGTGAGTCTGTTCAGCCTCGCCGTCCGGCGGCCCTTCCGCGAGGTCGCCTGGGTCGGCGCGCTCGCCGTCGCCGCCACCACCGCCCAGGTCTTCGTACGCCCCGACCCCTCCACCGGGACCGTCGCCGGGGTCGTCATCGGATTCATCCTGGTCCTGCTCATGACCGCCTGGGGGATGCTCGTACGCTCCCGGCGCCAGCTCGTCGAGGCCCTGCGCGAACGCGCCCGGCGCGCCGAGGCCGAGGCGGAACTCCGCGCCGAGCAGGCCCAGCGGCTCGCCCGCGAGGCCATCGCGCGCGAGATGCACGACGTCCTCGCCCACCGGCTCACCCTCCTCAGCGTGCACGCCGGAGCGCTGGAGTTCCGGCCCGACGCCCCACCCGAGCAGGTCGCCCGCGCCGCCGGAGTCATCCGGGACAGCGCCCACGAGGCGCTCCAGGACCTCCGGCAGATCATCGGCGTCCTGCGGGCGCCCGGAGAGGGCGGGGAGGGCGACCGGCCGCAACCCACGCTCGCCACCCTGGACGCGCTGGTCGCCGAGTCCCGCCAGGCCGGCGCCAAGGTCGTCCTCGACTCCACGATCGACGACCCGGACGCGGTCCCCGCCTCCACCGGCCGCACCGTCTACCGGATCGCGCAGGAGGGCCTCACCAACGCCCGCAAGCACGCCCCCGGCACCGAGGTCACCCTCACCGTGCGCGGCCGACCAGGCGACGGACTGACCATCGACGTCCACAATCCCGCCCCCACCGGACCCGTGCCGCACGTCCCCGGCTCCGGTCAGGGGCTCATCGGCCTCACCGAGCGCGCCACCCTCGCCGGCGGACGTCTCGACCACGGCCCGGCCCCCGGCGGCGGGTTCGCCGTGCATGCCTGGCTACCGTGGTCCTCATGACCATCCGTCTGCTCGTCGTCGACGACGACCCCCTGGTCCGCGCCGGCCTCACCTTCATGCTCGGCGGCGCCGACGACATCGAGATCGTCGGCGAGGGCACCGACGGCCGGGACGTCCCCGAACTCGTCGCCCGCGTCGCCCCGGACGTCGTCCTCATGGACATCCGGATGCCGCACGTCGACGGCCTGACCGCCACCGAGCTGCTGCGCGCCGTCCCCGACGCCCCCGAGGTCGTGGTCCTCACCACCTTCCACGCCGACGAGCAGGTGCTGCGCGCCCTGCGCGCCGGCGCGGCCGGATTCGTCCTCAAGGACACTCCGCCCGCCGAGATCGTCGCCGCCGTACGTCGCGTCGCGTCCGGCGACCCCGTGCTCTCCCCGGCCGTCACCCGTCAGCTGATGAGCCATGTCTCCGGCCTGCCGGAGCAGCCGAGGAGCGCGACCGCGGCGGGCCGGCTCGCCGAGCTCGCCCAGCGCGAACGCGAGGTCGCCGTCGCCGTCGGCCACGGACAGTCCAACGCCGAGATCGCCGCCGCCCTCTACATGAGCGTGCCGACGGTCAAGACCCATGTCTCACGGATTCTGGCCAAACTCGGCCTCAACAACCGTGTCCAGATCGCGCTCCTCGTCCACGACGCCGGCCTCCTCGACGACGAGGGTGTCTAGTGGCTCGTCACGCATCGGCCAGGAGTCCGTCACGAACGGCCCAGACGTCGAACAGGCCCTGGGCATAGACCTTCGTGAAGATCCGCCCGAACAGGGCCCGGTCCTCCGCTTCGGAGGCAGGGTCTTCCCCCATCCACTGCGACACCCTGGTGTCCTGGAACAGAGCGACGAAGTCCTCTTCGTCCTCGGGATCGTACGGCTCCAGGAGTAGGCGCTCGGCGCGCAGAGTCGGCGTCACGGGCGGCGACGCCACCCACGCGCCATCCGGTCGGCAAACCACTTTCGCCCGCGTGGACATCTCCCTCCCGTCGCCTGCCGCACATCGCCCGGCGCAGCCCGTAAAACCGGATGCCGGGCGGTGCGCCGTGCGACCACACTGGCCGCACCACACCGCCCCGCCCCGAAGGACATACCCGCCTGTGCAGGCCGCCGTCACCGTCACCCCCGCCCAGATCCCCGAACTGCTGCTCGGCCTCGCCACCGTGCGGCCCGTCTTCCTCTGGGGGGCGCCCGGCATCGGGAAGTCCTCGCTCGTACGGAAGTTCGCCGACTCCCTCGGCCTGGAGTGCGTCAGCCTCCTCGGCACGCAGCTCGCCCCCGAGGACCTGATCGGCGTACCGCAGATCCGCGACGGCCGCTCCGTCTTCTGCCCGCCCGAGGCCATCGCCCGCGACGAGCCGTACTGCCTCTTCCTGGACGAGCTCAACGCCGCGAGCCCGGACGTCCAGAAGGCCTTCTACTCGCTGATCCTCGACCGCCGGATCGGTTCCTACGAACTGCCCGCCGGCTCCATCGTCATCGGCGCGGGCAACCGTGCCACGGACAACGCGCTGGCCCGGCCCATCGCCTCCGCCCTGGTCAACCGCCTCACCCACGTCCACCTCCAGGCGTCCGCACAGGACTGGCTGGTGTGGGCCGGCGAGCACGGCATCCACCCGTGGGTCACCGACTACCTCACCGAACACCCCGACCACCTCTGGTCCCAGCCGCCCAAGACCGAGGAGCCCTTCTCCACCCCGCGCTCCTGGCACATGCTCTCCGACGCCCTGCACTCCTTCGGCGCGGAGCTGGACGAGCAGACCCTCAAGGTGGTCGCGCACGGCACTCTCACCCCCGCGCACGCCGTCTCCTTCTGCGGCTACGTCAAGATCGTCCGCCACACCTTCGGCATCGAGGCCATCCTGAAGGGCGACGCCTCCTGGCCCGCTCGGCTCCAGGACCGCGACCTGCTCTACTACCTCGCGGAGGCCTTCCGGGGCCGCCTGCTCAAGGAGCTCCCGGCGCAGAAGGAACACGTCTCGCCCGCCCTGCGGCAGCACACGTACCGCTTCAAGTCGCTGCTGGTCCAGCTCGCCGAGATCTCCGTCGAGGTGGCCCAGACCGTCATCGCCGACGACGCCGACGGCCTGCCCGTGCTGCCCGGTTGGTTCCTGATCGAGGCCGCCCGCGACATGCCCCGGCTGGTCGAGGCCCGCCGGTGAGCCGCGGCGCGAAAGCCCGGGCGAAGGCCGCCGCCAAGCCAGACCCGGCCACCCAGGCATTCGCCGAGGGCCTGGCCCTGGTCAAGCGGAACCCGGCCCTCGGCGCCCTCGACGGCAAGATCTGCCGCGAGGCCGGCTGCCCGCAGTCCCCGGAAGGGGGCCTGGCCACGGTCACCTCCAACGGAGTCGTCCACGTCCACCCCACCCGTCGGGCCGAACCCCGCGAGTGGGCCTGGGCGATCGCCCACGCTCTGCTCCACCTCGGCTTCGGCCATGTCCCGGCCGCCAAGGACGAGGACCGGCCCCAGCCGGACCGCTTCGACCTCGCGGCCCGCTGCGCGGTCGTCAACCGCTTCCTGCTGACCTTCCCGGTCGGCCGCGCCCCCGACCACCTGCCCGCCGAGTACCCCGGCGGTGACGAGGAGGAGCTCGCCGCCCGCTGGCGCCGCGACGGCATCCCGGCCGCCTACGAGCACTGCGGCACCGCCGGGCGCGCCCCCGACCAGCTCCTGACCACCTGGCGGGCCTGGCGCGGCACCACCGTCCCCGACTGGCAGACCGCCTTCGCAGCCGCCCTCACCCGCAGCGTCTCCGCCGCCATGGACGTGGCCGGCGGCCGCCGCGACCGGACCACCGGCGAACGCGTGGCACAGCGCCCCTGGGACCGGGCCCTGAACTGGTTCGTGTCCTCGTACCCTCTGCTCGGTGGGCTCGCCGCCGGCCTGACCGTCGTCGCCGACGCCGAGCTGGCCCGCGCCCAGGACATCTCGATCGCCGCCGTCAGCGCCACCGCCGGGGAGATCTACATCAATCCGCTACGGGACTTCGAGGACGACGAGTGGCGGTTCATCCTGGCCCACGAGATGCTGCACGCCGCCCTCCGCCACGGCGAGCGCCGCGGCCCCCGCGACCCGTACCTGCACAACGTCGCCGCCGACTACGTGGTCAACGACTGGCTGGTGGAGATGCGGATCGGCACCATGCCCGAGGGGTTGCTGCACGACCCGGCGCTGCGCGGGCTCTCCGTCGAGGAGGTGTACGACCGGATCGCCACCGACCTGCGCCGGATGCGACGCCTCGCCACCCTGCGCGGCAAGGGCGCGGGGGACATCCTGGGCGAGCCCCTCGCCCACGGCGCGGGACGTCCCTACACGGATCTCGACGAGTTCTACCGGCGCGGCCTCGTCCAGGGCTTCGACCTGCACGTCCGCGGCGGGCGCGGCACGCTGCCCGCCGGGCTCGTCCAGGAGATCCGGGCACTCGCCCACCCGCCCGTGCCCTGGGACGCCCGGCTCGCCCGCTGGTTCGACGAGTACGTGCCGAGGCCGGAGGCCGTGCGGTCCTACGCCCGCCCGGCGCGCCGCCAGGCCTCCACCCCGGAGATCCCGCGCGCGGGCCGGTACTTCCCGCCCGAGGAGACCGCCCGCTGCACCTTCGGCGTGGTGCTCGACACCTCCGGTTCGATGAACGCCGCCCTGCTCGGCAAGGCGCTGGGCGCGATCGCCTCGTACGCCGAGGCCCGGGACGTCCCCGCGGCGCGCGTCGTGTTCTGCGACGCGGCGCCGTACGACGCGGGCTACGTGCCGCCGGCCGAGATCGCGGGCCGGGTGCGGGTACGCGGCCGGGGCGGCACCGTCCTCCAGCCGGGCATCGACCTGCTCCACCGGGCCGAGGACTTCCCGCCCGGCGCGCCGCTGCTGGTGATCACCGACGGCTGGTGCGACACCCTGCGCATCCGGCGCGAACACGCCTTCCTGATCCCCGAGGGCGCCTCTCTTCCCTTCACCCCCAGGGGGCCGGTCTTCCGGCTGGCGTGATGTGAGCGGCGAGACGCCCCGGCGCCCGGCACGATCGACCGGACTGCGCCTAGGGTGGAACGATGTCCGTCATCGAACTGGGGGAGTGGGGCGCGGACTTCACCGCGAATCCGTATCCCTACTACGCGAAGCTCCGCGAGAGCGGTCCCGTCCACCACATCCGCATGCCCGACGGCTGGGAGTTCTGGCTCGTCGTCGGCCACGAGGAGGGGCGGGCGGCACTCGCCGACCCGCGCCTGGTGAAGTCGCCGTCCGTCATCGACTTCGTCCCGGTCGACGAGGAGGTGATCGGCCCCAACCTGCTCGCCGTGGACCCGCCGGACCACACCCGGCTGCGCAAGCTCGTCGCACGGGAGTTCACCGGCCGGCGGGTGGAGGCCCTGCGCCCCCGCATCCAGGAGCTCGCCGACGAACTCGTCGACGCCATGGCCCCGGCCGGCCGGGCCGATCTCGTGGACTCCTTCGCGTTCCCGCTGCCCATGACCGTCATCTGTGAGCTCCTCGGTGTTCCGGCGGCCGACCGGGACTCCTTCCGCCGTTGGTCGAACGAACTGGTCGCGCCGACCGACGGGACGCCCGCGCGGGAGGTCGTCGAGGGCTTCGGCGCCTATCTCGACGAGCTCATCGAGGACAAGCGGGCCTCCGGCCCCGAGGACGACCTGCTGTCCGCGCTGATCGCCACCCGCGCGGAGGACGGCGACCGGCTCTCCCTGCCCGAACTGCGGGGAATGGCATACCTGTTGCTCGTCGCCGGACACGAGACCACCGTCGGCCTGATCAGCAACACGATGCGGGCGCTGTTCGCCCACCCCGACCAACTCGCTCAGCTCCGCGCCGACTTCGGACTGCTCGACGGGGTGATCGAGGAAGGGCTTCGCTACGACGGCCCGGTGGAGACCACCACCTTCCGGATCGCCAAGGAGCCGACCAGCGTCGGAGGCGTCGACATCCCGGCCCGCTCGGCCGTCTTCGTCTCCCTCGCCGCCGCCGACCGCGACCCGAAGAGGTTCCCCGAACCGGACCGCTTCGACATCCGTCGCGAGCCTCGCGGCCATCTGTCCTTCGGCCACGGCATCCACTACTGTCTCGGCGCGCCGCTCGCCCGCCTCGAGGGCACCATCGCGATCCGGACCCTCCTGGAGCGATTCCCGCGGCTGGAACTCGACCCCGATGGCGCCCCCTGGGAGTGGATGCCCGGCCTGCTCGTCCGCGGTGTGCGACGCCTTCCCGTCCGGTGGTGACCCGATGACCGATGCCTCGCACGACCTCGACCTCGCCCTCGCGCGAAAGGTCCTGGACGCCCAGCCCTTCAGTCGGCTCGTCGGCGCCCGGATCACGGCCTTCGGCGACGGCGGGGCCACTCTGGAGGTGGACCTGCGGGAGGAGCTCCGGCAGCAGAACGGCTTCGCGCACGGCGGCGTGCTCTCCTACGCGGCCGACAACGCGCTCACCTTCGCGGCCGGCACCGCGCTGGGCGCGGCCGTCCTGACCGCCGGCTTCTCCATCCAGTACGTCCGCCCCGCGCGCGGCCGCACCCTCGTCGCCCGCGCGAGCGTGGTCCACGCGGGCCGACGTCAGGCGGTGGTCCGGTGCGACCTCCTGACGGTGGACGAGGAGGGCGACGAGACCCTGTGCGCGGTGGCGCAGGGAACGGTCCTCTCCGCGAGCGCCTGAGGAGCCGCACGGACAGGGCCGGTCGACGACGGGACCGGCCCATGCCAGGATCCCGGGCTCGCGACGCGAGGTCCCGGCCCACGAGGCGCGGTCCCGGGCTCGCGACGCGAGGTCCCGGCCCACGAGGCGCGGTCCCGGGCTCGCGACGCACGATCCCGGCCTGCGGCGCGCGATCCCGGCCCTCGCGACGCGCGATCCCGGCCCTCGCGACGCGCGATCCCGGGCTCGCGACGCGATCTCGCACCCGCCGGGATCGGCCGTCCCGCGATCTCGCACCCGCCGAGTTCGGCCGCCCCCGCGGTCCCGGTCGCCACGACGGGATCCCGCCCCGCGGTCCCGGTCGCTACGACGGGATCTCGGGTCGCTACGACGGGATCTCGGCGAGCGCGATCGGGCGCCGTTCGCGTCGTGAGCGCTCGCATGCCTCCGCGATCCGGAGCGCCTCCAGCGCCTCGCGGCCGTCGCACGGGTTCGGCGCCTCACCCCGTACGAGACGGACGAAGGCGTCCAGCTCGGCCTCGTACGCCGGCGCGAACCGCTCCAGGAAGCCCGGCCAGGGCTTGACGGGGGCGGGCGGTCCCGAGGGTTCCACCGAGGTGAGCGGGGTCCTGTCGTCCAGGCCGACGGCGATCTGATCCCGCTCGCCCGCCAGCTCCATGCGTACGTCGTACCCGGCGCCGTTGCACCGGGTCGCCGTCGCCGTGGCGAGCATGCCGTCGTCGAGGGTGAGCAACGCCGCCGCGGTGTCCACGTCCCCCGCGTCGCGGAACATCGCGGGGCCGGCGTCCGAGCCGGTGGCGTACACCTCGACGACCTCGCGCCCGGTCACCCAGCGCAGTATGTCGAAGTCGTGCACCAGACAGTCCCGGAAGAGACCGCCGGAGAGCGGCAGATACGCGGCGGGCGGCGGAGCCGGGTCGGAGGTGGCCGCCCGTACGGTGTGCAGGCGGCCGAGCCGGCCCGTCCGCACGGCCTCGCGAGCGGCCGCGTACCCGGCGTCGAAGCGCCGCATGAAGCCGAGCTGGAGCTCCGTGCCCGCGGCCTCGACCGCCCGCAGCGCGCCGAGCGTGCCGGGCACGTCCAGGGCGATGGGCTTCTCGCAGAAGGCGGGCAGTCCGGCCCCCGCCGCGCGGCCGATCAGCTCGGCGTGGGCCGCGGTGGCGGAGGCGATCACGACGGCGTCGAGGGCGTGGTCGAGGAGGGCGTCGACGGTGGGCGCCGCGCCGGCGCCGATCGCCCCGGCGACCTGCGCCGCCCGAGTGGCGTCCGCGTCCGCCAGGACGAGCGATTCGACCTCCGGATGGCGGGCGAGCACGCCCGCGTGGAAGGCCCCGATACGTCCCGTTCCGATCAGTCCGATGCGCATGGCCCCCAAGGTGGTGCGGAACGGAGACCCTGTCAAGGATTTGTCAGGACAATCGGACTTCACCACTTCCTGTCATCTTCTCCTCGGGCTACGCTCCCGTCCGTGTCCAAGCCGTCGTCCGCCTCGCTGCCCCCCTTCTCCGTGGACCGCACCAGCCCGGTCCCGCTCTACTACCAGCTCGCCCAGCAGCTGGAGGCGGCGATCGAGAACGGGGTCCTGACCCCCGGCAGCCTGCTCGGCAACGAGATCGACCTCGCCACCCGGCTGGGCCTCTCCCGGCCCACCGTCCGCCAGGCCATCCAGTCGCTGGTCGACAAGGGCCTCCTGGTCCGCCGGCGCGGCGTGGGCACCCAGGTCGTGCACAGCCAGGTCAGGCGGCCGCTGGAGCTGAGCAGCCTCTACGACGACCTGGAGGCGGCCGGCCAGCGCCCCGCCACCCGCGTCCTGGCCGACCGCGTCGAACCCGCCACCGCCCGGGTCGCCGCCGCCCTCGGCGTACCGGAGGGCAGCGACGTGCGCTACGTGGAGCGGCTGCGATCCGCGCACGACGAGCCGATGGCGTACCTGCGCAACCATCTGCCGGCGGGACTCCTCGACCCGGAGCCCGGACGGCTGGAGACCACCGGCCTCTACCGTCTGATGCGCGGCGCCGGTATCACTCTCCACAGCGCCCGCCAGACCGTGGGCGCCCGGGCCGCGACGGCGGCCGAGGCGGAACTGCTGGCCGAGGAGGAGGGAGCCCCGCTGCTCACGATGGAACGCACCACCTTCGACGACACCGGACGTGCCGTCGAGTTCGGATCGCACCTCTACCGGGCCTCGCGGTACTCCTTCGAGTTCCAGCTCCTGGTGCGCCCCTAGCCTTAGATTCGCCCCGCGAAGATCCGCGCGACCCCCATGACCGATACTGCAATGCACGCAGAAGGACACAAAGGAGGGCACGGTCTCGTGACCAGGCTTCGGACAGGAGGGGTACGCGCCGCAGTCGGCGCCGTGCTCGCGGTGGCGCTCACCGCCGCACTCGCAGGGTGCAGCAGCACCGGCGGGAAGCGCGCGGAGGACGCCCGCAAGGCGGCCGCGGCCCAGGGGAAGGCGGCCGTGAACACCCCCCGGTGGACCTTCGCCATGGTGACCCACTCGGGCGACGGCGACACCTTCTGGGACATCGTCCAGAACGGCGCCGAGCAGGCCGCCGCCAAGGACAACATCAACTTCCTCTACGCCCACAGCGACGAGGCGCAGCAGCAGTCGCAGCTCATCGACTCGTACATCGCCAAGGGCGTCGACGGACTGATCGTCACCCTCGCGAAGCCCGACGCGATGAAGACCGCCGTGGAGAAGGCGGTCAAGGCCGGCATCCCGGTGATCACCGTCAACTCCGGCTCCGAGCAGTCCAAGGCGTTCGGCGCGCTCACCCACATCGGCCAGGACGAGACCGTGGCGGGCGAGGCGGTCGGCGAGGAGCTCGACAAGCGCGGGAAGAAGAAGGCCCTGTGCGTTCTGCACGAGCAGGGCAACGTCGGCCACGAGCAGCGCTGCGCGGGGGCGAAGAAGACCTTCGGCGGCGACCTGCAGAACCTGTACGTCGACGGCACCAACATGCCCGACGTCCAGGCGTCCATCGAGGCCAAGCTCCAGTCCGACCCCGCCATCGACGCCGTCGTCACTCTGGGCGCGCCCTTCGCCGACGCCGCCGTCCAGGCGAAGGGGACCGCGGGCTCCAAGGCGGAGGTCGACACCTTCGACCTCAACGCCAAGGTGGCCACCGCGCTCTCCGCGGGCACCCTCGGCTTCGCCGTGGACCAGCAGCCCTACCTCCAGGGCTACGAGGCCGTCGACCTGCTCTGGCTGTACAAGTACAACGCCGACGTCCTCGGCGGCGGCAAGCCGGTCCTCACCGGACCGCAGATCATCACCAAGGACGACGCCGAGGCGCTGAAGGGCTACGCGGAGCGGGGCACCCGATGAGCCCGACCGCCCCGACGGAGCTCGACCACGTCGACGAGCGGCTGCTGCGCACCTCCCCGCTGAAGAAGCTGCTGGCCCGGCCCGAGCTCGGCTCGGTGGTCGGCGCGGCCGCGGTCTTCGTCTTCTTCTCCCTGGTCGCCGACAGCTTTCTGCGCGCCTCCAGCCTCGGCACCGTCCTGTACGCGGCCTCCACCCTCGGGATCATGGCGGTGCCCGTCGCGCTGCTGATGATCGGCGGCGAGTTCGACCTCTCGGCCGGCGTGATGGTCACCACCTCGGCGCTGGTGTCGTCGATGTTCAGCTACCAGATGACGGCCAACGTCTGGGTCGGCGTCGGGGTCTCGCTGATCGTCACGCTGGCCATCGGCGCCTTCAACGGCTTCATGCTGACCCGCACCAGACTGCCGAGCTTCATCATCACCCTCGGCACGTTCCTGATGCTGACGGGACTCAACCTCGGCTTCACCAAGCTGATCAGCGGCACGGTCTCCACCAAGTCGATCGCCGACATGGAGGGCTTCCCCTCCGCCAAGAAGGTCTTCGCCTCGCAGCTGACCATCGGCGACGTCGAACTCAAGGTCACCATCCTGTGGTGGATCGTCCTGGTCGCGGTCGCCACCTGGATCCTGCTGCGCACCCGCTTCGGCAACTGGATCTTCGCCGTCGGCGGTGGCGCCGACGCCGCCCGCGCCGTCGGTGTCCCGGTCTTCCGGACCAAGATCGGCCTCTACATGGGCGTGGCCTTCTGCGCCTGGATCTCCGGACAGCACCTGCTCTTCTCCTTCGACGTCGTCCAGTCCGGAGAGGGCGTCGGAAACGAGCTGATCTACATCATCGCGGCCGTCATCGGCGGCTGTCTGATCACCGGCGGTTACGGTTCCGCCATCGGCTCGGCGGTCGGCGCGTTCATCTTCGGCATGACCAGCAAGGGCATCGTGTACGCGGAGTGGAACCCGGACTGGTTCAAGTTCTTCCTGGGAGCGATGCTCCTGCTCGCGACCCTGCTGAACGCCTGGATCCGCAGGCGCGTGGAGGCAACCAAATGACCACCCCCGAGCCCACCGCCCCGGCCCCCGCGCTCGTCGAGCTCGACGACGTCAGCAAGTACTACGGCAACATCCGCGCCCTCGAAGGGGTCTCCCTGGAGGTCCGCGCGGGCGAGATCACCTGCGTCCTGGGCGACAACGGAGCCGGCAAGTCCACCCTCATCAAGATCATCGCGGGACTGCACCGGCACGACGCCGGAAGCTTCCGCATCGAGGGCGAGGAGGTCTCCCTCGCCAACCCGCGCGAGGCCCTGGACCTCGGTATCGCCACCGTCTACCAGGACCTCGCCGTCGTCCCCCTGATGCCGGTCTGGCGGAACTTCTTCCTCGGCTCCGAGCCCACCAAGGGCGCGGGCCCGTTCAAGCGCCTCGACGTCGAGCTGATGCGCGAGACCACCCGCACGGAGCTGCTGCGCATGGGCATCGACCTGCGCGACGTCGACCAGCCCATCGGCACCCTCTCCGGGGGCGAGCGCCAGTGCGTGGCCATCGCCCGCGCCGTCCACTTCGGGGCCAAGGTCCTCGTCCTGGACGAGCCGACCGCCGCCCTCGGCGTCAAGCAGTCCGGAGTGGTCCTGAAGTACGTGGCCGCCGCCCGTGACCAGGGCCTCGGAGTGGTTCTCATCACCCACAACCCGCACCACGCCTATCTCGTCGGCGACCGTTTCATCCTCCTCAAGCGCGGCGTCATGTCGGGCAGCCACACCAAGGATTCGGTCACCCTGGACGAGCTGACCCGGCAGATGGCGGGCGGCAGCGAGCTGGAGGACCTCCGTCACGAGCTGGAGCGCCCCACCGCTCCGTGACCGCCGCGCAGCCGTCGTAAGCCGCCGCCCGACACCGCACCTGGCAGAATCGAGCCGATGAGTACCTACCGCGATCTGACCCAGCGCGGGGCCACCCGGGGCGCCGCGCTGCGGACCGTCGGCACCCGAGAGCGGCGCTCCCACCTGACCGCGCCCCGGGTGCCCACCGTCGGCATCGACATCGGCGGTACGAAGGTCATGGCCGGCGTCGTCGACGCGGACGGCACCATCCTGGAGAAGGTCCGCACCGAGACCCCCGACAAGTCCAAGAGCCCCAAGGTCGTCGAGGACACCATCGTCGAGCTGGTCCTGGACCTCTCCGACCGGCACGACGTGCATGCCGTCGGCATCGGCGCGGCCGGCTGGGTCGACGCCGACCGCGCCACCGTCCTCTTCGCCCCCCACCTCGCCTGGCGCAACGAGCCGCTGCGCGACTCCCTCCAGTCCCGGCTGGCCGTCCCCGTCATGGTCGACAACGACGCCAACACCGCCGCCTGGGCCGAGTGGCGCTTCGGCGCGGGACGGGGCGAGGACCACCTCGTCATGATCACCCTCGGGACCGGCATCGGCGGGGCGATCCTGGAGGACGGCCGGGTCAAGCGCGGCAAGTACGGGGTGGCCGGCGAGTTCGGCCATATGCAGGTCGTCCCGGGCGGGCACCGCTGCCCCTGCGGCAACCGCGGCTGCTGGGAGCAGTACAGCTCCGGCAACGCCCTGGTCCGCGAGGCGAGGGAACTGGCCGCCGCGGACTCCCCGGTCGCGTACAACATCATCGAGCGGGTGAAGGGGCACGTCCCCGACATCACCGGCCCGCTCATCACCGAGCTCGCCCGTGAGGGCGACGCCATGTGCGTCGAGCTCCTCCAGGACATCGGACAGTGGCTCGGCGTCGGCATCGCCAATCTCGCCGCCGCCCTCGACCCCTCCTGCTTCGTCATCGGCGGAGGCGTCAGCGCCGCCGACGACCTGCTGATCGCGCCCGCCAGGGACGCCTTCCGGCGTCACCTCACCGGCCGCGGCTACCGCCCCGAGGCCCGGATCACCAAGGCTCAGCTCGGCCCCGAGGCCGGCATGGTCGGCGCCGCCGACCTCGCCCGGCTCGTCGCCCGCCGCTTCCGCCGTGCCAACCGCCGCCGCGTCGAGCGCCACGAGCGGTACGAGCGCTACGCCCAGGCACTGCGCGGCAGCACCGAAGGACGCACCCCCCGCACCACCCAGGACCCGGACTCATGACCGTTCCCTCCCCGACCATCTCGCCCGAGCAGGAGACCAAGCTGCCGGAAGACAGGCGCCACATGATCCGCCGGCGCTGGCTGACGGCGATCATCATCGTGCTGCTCGTCGGCATCCCCGCCGGCTATCTGATGATCTCCGCCGGGCAGAGCCGGGACAGCGGCCGCGACAAGGAGCGCGAGTCCTCGGCCACCGGTCTGGTCGACAACTGGCCCTCGCTGATGAAGCGCCGTGTCTTCGAGGTCCCGATCCCCGCGGGCAGCACCGGGGTCGCCTACTACGAGACCAGCAACTGGAAGACCAGCCGGCTGTACGTCCAGTTCACGACGAACGCCGGCCGGCTCGACACGTTCCTGGACGAGGTCGGCTCCAGCCGCTCCGAGCTGGTCCCCGGAAAGATCACCATCGACGACCGCGACGCCGTCATCGCGGGCTGGGACTTCACGACGGACCAGGACTGGTCCGGCACCACCGTCCGCAAGGACAAGCCGCGGCCCAGCCAGGACATCACCGTCGACCTCACCGACCCCGCCGCCCCGAAGGTGTTCGTGGTGTCCACCACCACGCCGTGACGGGACCGACCTCCACCCCCTGACCGGAGGCGGGGTGCCCGCTCATTACCCTGGAGCGAGTGAGCCAGAGCCAGACACCCCCGCCGCAGCCGACCCCGACCACCCTGCAATACCGCCTCGACGGCCCCGACGACGCCCCCGTCCTGGTGATCGGCCCCTCCCTCGGAACCACCTGGCACATGTGGGACCGCCAGATACCCGAACTCACCCGCCAGTGGCGCGTCGTCCGCTTCGATCTGCCGGGGCACGGCGGGGCACCCGCCCAGCCCTTCACCTCCGTCGCCGAGCTCGGCGACCGGCTGCTCGCCACCCTCGACGAGCTGGGCGTCCAGCGCTTCGGCTACGCGGGCTGTTCCATCGGCGGCGCGGTCGGCCTCGACCTCGCCCTGCGGGCGCCCCACCGGGTGGCCTCGCTCGCCCTGGTCGCCGCCTCGCCCCGGTTCGGCAGCGCCGACGAGTTCCGCCAGCGCGGAGTGATCGTCCGTACCAACGGCCTCGAACCCATGGCCCGCACCGCCCCCGAGCAGTGGTTCACCCCCGCCTTCCGCGCCGCGCAGCCCGCCATCGTCGAATGGGCCGTGCAGATGGTCCGCACCACCGACCCCGGCTGCTACATCGGCGCCTGCGAGGCGCTCGCCGTCTTCGACGTACGCGAAGCGCTCGGCCGCATCGGCATCCCCGCCCTCGTGCTCGTCGGCTCCGAGGACCAGGTCACCGGCCCCGCCGAGGCCCGCACCCTGGTGGCGGGGATAGCCGACGCCCGGCTCGCCGTCGTCCCCGGCGCCTCGCACCTCGCCCCGGTCGAGCAGCCCGCCGCCGTCACCGAGCTGCTCACGAGCCACTTCGCCGGGGTCGTGCACGACACGCAGAGCGCCATGCCCGCCCTGGCGGTGCCGCCGGTCTCCGCCCCGGTCGTGCCCGTCGCCGAGATCGCGCCCGCCGAGCCGGCGGGCGAGGACGCCGGGGCGGTGCGGCCCGATCCGTACGACGCGGGCGTCAAGCTGCGCCGCGAGATCCTCGGCGACGCCCATGTGGACGAGGCCCTGGCCGACGAGTTCGGCGCCGACCTCCAGTCACTCGTCACCCGCTACGCCTGGGGCGAGGTCTGGAGCCGCGAGGGCCTGGACCGCCGTACCCGCAGCTGCGTGACGCTGACGGCGCTGATCGCAGGCGGCCACCAGGACGCGCTCGGCGACCACACCAGGGCCGCCCTGCGCAACGGCCTGACCCCGGACGAGATCAGGGAGGTCGTGCTGCAGACCGCGGTCTACTGCGGGCTGCCGGCGGCCGAGCGTGCCCTCCGGGTGGTGGCACGGGTGATCAAGGAAGAGACCACCCCGCAGGCGTAGGCTGAACGGGCCCCGTCCGGCCCGTCGTGAGGTGAAGTCCCGTGAAGCTGACGAAGAAGTCGCATGCCTGCGTTCGTCTGGAGAAGGACGGACGGACGCTCGTCATCGACCCCGGCGGCTTCAGCGAGGAGGACGCCGCGCTCGGCGCCGACGTCCTGCTCGTCACCCACGAGCACGCCGACCATTTCGACGAGGACCGGCTGCGGGCCGGTCTGGAATCCAACCCGGCGGCCGAGATCTGGACCCTGCGCAGCGTCGCGGAGAAGCTCTCGGCCGCCTTCCCGGGCCGCGTCCACACCGTCGGCCACGGCGACGCCTTCACCGCCGCCGGCTTCGACGTCCAGGTCCACGGCGAGCTGCATGCCGTGATCCACCCGGACATCCCCCGGGTCACCAACGTCGGCTTCCTCGTGGACGGCTCCGTCTTCCACCCGGGCGACGCGCTGACCGTCCCCGGCCACCCGGTGGACACGCTGATGCTGCCGGTGATGGCCCCCTGGAACAAGATCTCCGAAGTGATCGACTACGTACGCGAGGTCAAGCCGCGCCGGGCGTTCGACATCCACGACGCCCTGCTCACCGACCTCGCCCGGCCCATCTACGACCGGCAGATCGGCGCACTCGGCGGCACGGACCACGGCCGGCTGACCCCGGGCGACTCGACCGAGCTGTGATCCACCGGGCCGCGAGGCCGGTGACTGTCACACCCCTTCGTTAGGCTTGCGCTCATGCGCATCGCGACCTGGAACGTCAATTCGATCACCGCCCGCCTGCCTCGACTCCTGGCCTGGCTGGAGAGCACCGGCACGGACGTGCTGTGCATCCAGGAGACCAAGTGCACCGTCGAGCAGTTCCCCGCCGACGAGCTGCGTGAGCTGGGGTACGAGTCGGTGGTGAACGCCACCGGGCGGTGGAACGGCGTGGCCCTGCTCTCCAAGGTCGGCCTGGAGGACGTCGTCACCGGCCTGCCCGGCGGGCCCGGCTACGAGACCGTCCAGGAGCCCCGGGCGATCTCCGCGACCTGCGGCCCGGTCCGTGTCTGGTCGGTCTACGTGCCCAACGGCCGCGAGGTCGCCCACGAGCACTACGCGTACAAGCTGCGCTGGCTGGAGGCGCTCCAGGCGGCCGTCGCCGAGGACGCCGCGGGGGAGCGGCCGTTCGCCGTCCTGGGCGACTACAACATCGCGCCGACCGACGACGACGTCTGGGACCGGGCGGCCTTCGAGGGCCTCACACACGTCACCGACCCGGAGCGGGCCGCGCTGGCCGGACTCCGCGAGGTCGGCCTCGCGGACGTGGTCCCGCGGCCGCTGAAGTACGACCACCCCTTCACGTACTGGGACTACCGCCAGCTCTGCTTCCCGAAGAACCGCGGGATGCGCATCGACCTGGTGTACGGCAACAAGCCCTTCGCCGAGGCGGTCAAGGACAGCTACGTCGACCGCGAGGAGCGCAAGGGCAAGGGCGCCTCCGACCACGCACCGGTCGTCGTCGACCTGGACGTCTAGGACCCTGACTGACGGCCCTGGGCCCAGGCGGCGTTCCAGCCGGCCAGTTCGGCCGGGCGGTTGGTGATGATCGCGTCGGTGCCGAGCGAGTCGAGGGTCTTCCAGCGGTCCGCGGTGTCGACCGTCCAGGCCATCACGGCCACCCCGGCGGCGTGGAGCTTCCCCACCGCCTCGGGGTGGGCGTTGAGCTGGCCGACGGCCGGGTTGTAGGCGCTCAGCCCGAGCTCCGCGGCGACCGCGACCGGGTCGGGGTCCAGCGTGTCGCGCAGCAGGCCGAGGGGGAGCTCGGGTGCCAGCGCGCGGGTGTGCCGCAGCGCCTCGGGGTCGAAGCTCTGCACGAGCACCCGGCCGGCCATGCCGTGGTCGCGTACCTCCTTGACGATTCGCGCCACCTCGTCGCGGCTGTGCGGGCCCTTGATCTCGAGGACCAGGTTCCCGCCGCGCAGGCGCAGATCGTCCAGCTGGGCGGCGAGCGTGGGGACCCGTACGCCGGTGAACACGGGGGCGAACCAGGAGCCCGCGTCGAGCCGGTCCAGCTGCCTGGCGGTCAGTCCCCGGATCGGCCCGGTCCCGTCGGTGGTGCGGTCGACCGTGGTGTCGTGGAGGACGTACGGCACGCCGTCCCGGCTCGGCTGGACGTCGTTCTCGATCCACCGGGCGCCGCCCCTGCGGGCGACCTCGTCGGAGACGAGCGTGTTCTCGGGCGCGGCCGAGGAGGCGCCCCGGTGGGCGATCACCGTCATCGGCGAGCCTGGCGCCCGCAGGAAGGTGTTCGCGGCCCGCCGCTCGGCGCCGCCCGCGGCCTTGGCCGCGTCGGGGGTGGGAGCGGACGGCGCGTCCCGCACCGTCAGGAACGCGGCGGTCGAGGCGCATACGAGGGCGATCCCGAGCGAGACGGCGGCGATGCGCCGGCCGCGTCGCGGGCCGGCCGGCGGAGTCTGGGGCTCTGGCATGGGCATCACCTTAGAGGCGGGCCCACACCGGGGAGGCGGCGGCCCGCCCGGGCCGCGGACGATCTCCGCGTGCCGGGTGGTGCCACGGGAGGGTGCGGTGCGACGCTGGTCGGATGAACATCCCGTTCCTGGACATCTGGCGCAAGCGGCCCGCGGCCGATCGATCCCCCTTGGCCGCGGCCTTCGACCGTGATCCGGAGGGGGTGGGTGAGTTGCTCGCCGAGTGCGAGCTGCTGCGCGCCAGGGCCCAGGCCGCGGGGGTGAGGCTGGACGACACACCGCGCTCGCTGGTGGCGATCGACCAGCTCACGCCGCGTTGGCGGGACGATCCGGAGGAACTGCCCTGGATCGGCAATGACGCCGGGCTGTACCTGGGGACGGTCATCGTGCGGACGGTGCCCGGCGCGGCCTGGCAGGTGTGGCCGGGGGGCCGGCCGGTGGTCCGGCTGGCCTCGGGCCGGGAGATCGACGTGGTGACGGCGGGGCTCGACTGGGCCGTCGGCGGATCGCCCGAACTGTCCCAGGTGTACGCGGAGGCCGCCGAGTTCTGAGCCGCCCCGAACGGGCCTCGGGTCACCTCTTCGCAGTAAATACGGCTAATGTCGCTTTCATGCGTGTCAGGCGTGAAGTCCCTTTTTGTAGTGGATAGTTTGCGCTGACCTCGACACCGCTGAGAATGGGGCAGGGCAGCGTATGGCCGTCGTCGATCCGTTGATCGAGCTGCGTGACGTCAACAAGCACTACGGCACCTTGCACGTTCTGCAGGACATCCACCTCACCGTCGGCCGCGGAGAGGTGGTGGTGGTCATCGGACCGTCCGGTTCGGGCAAGTCGACGCTCTGCCGGGCCATCAACCGGCTGGAGTCGGTCGAGGCGGGCGAGATCCTCATCGACGGACAGCCCATCCCCTCCGAGGGGAAGGCGCTGGCCCGGCTGCGGGCCGAGGTCGGCATGGTCTTCCAGTCCTTCAACCTCTTCGCGCACAAGACCGTCCTCGCCAACGTCTCCCTGGCGCAGATCAAGGTCCGCAGGCGCAGGAAGGAGGAAGCCGACCGGCGTTCGCGCGAACTCCTCGACCGGGTCGGGCTCGCCGCCCACGCCGACAAGTTTCCCGCCCAGCTCTCGGGCGGCCAGCAGCAGCGCGTCGCGATCGCCCGCGCACTCGCCATGGACCCCAAGGCGCTCCTCTTCGACGAGCCGACCTCCGCCCTCGACCCCGAGATGATCAACGAGGTCCTGGAGGTGATGCAGCAGCTCGCCCAGGAGGGCATGACCATGGTCGTCGTCACCCACGAGATGGGCTTCGCCCGCTCCGCCGCCAACCGCGTCGTCTTCATGGCCGACGGCCGCATCGTCGAGGACCGCGCCCCCGAGGAGTTCTTCACCAGTCCGCGCAGCGAGCGCGCCAAGGACTTCCTGTCCAAGATCCTCAAGCACTGAACGGGCGGGGCGCCATGCACCGTGCGCGACGCACTCTCACCGCCCTCGCGCTGCTCGCCTCCGCCGTGACGACGCTGGTCTCCTGCGGCAAGGAGGGCAGTCCGCCCGTCAAGGGCCCGCAGCCCGACGAACTCCCTGTCTACCAGGTCGATTCGGGGTTCCAGCTGCCCGAATCCCCGACCTGGCGGAAGGCGAAGGAGCGTGGCCATCTGATCGTCGGCGCCAAGGAGGACCAGCCCTACATGGGGGAGAAGGACCCGGCCACCGGACGGTACTCGGGCTTCGACATCGAGATCGCGAAGATGATGTCGGCCTCGCTCGGCTTCGACCCCGCCTCGATCGAGTTCCGGACCATCGCCTCGGCCAACCGCGAAACGGCCCTGCAGAACGGTCAGATCGACTACTACGTCGGCACCTACACCATCAACGACAACCGAAAAAAGCTCGTCGGCTTCGCGGGCCCCTACTACATGGCCGGCCAGTCGCTGCTCGTCCGCACCGACGAGAACGACATCGACGGACCGCAGGACCTCGACGGCAAGCGCGTCTGCTCGGCCGCCGGATCCACCCCGTACCAGCGCATCGAGAAGGACTACCCGAAGGCGGACCTCGTCGCCTACGACACCTACTCCGTCTGCGTCGACAACCTCCTCACCTACCAGGTCGACGCGGTCACCACCGACGACACGATCCTCATGGGCTACGCGGCCAAGGTCCCCGACGAACTCAAGGTCGTGGGCCGGCCGTTCTCGAAGGAGCCGTACGGCATCGGCGTGCCGCGCAGCGACAACGCCCTGCGCTTCGCCCTCGACGACGCCCTCTCCGTCCACGAGAAGAACGGTGACTGGAAGAAGGCGTACGACGCGACCGTCGGCCTCTCCGGGGTCCCCGCCCCGCAGCCGCCCCCCATCGACCGCTACCCGGCGAGCTGAGGAGGCAGGCCCGCATGGACGTCCTGACACAGAACTTCTCGCTCTACTGGGAAGGCTTCCTCGGCACCGTCGAACTCACCGTCTACTCCTCGCTCCTCGCCCTCGTGCTCGGCTTCGTGATGGCCTCCTTCCGCGTCGCGCCCGTCGGCTCCTTCCGGGTCTTCGGCACGGTCTGGGTCACCGTGCTGCGCAACACCCCGCTCACCCTGCTCTTCTTCGCCGTGATGCTCGGCCTGCCCCGCTTCGGACTCGTCCTCCCCTTCGAGCTGTTCGCGGCCCTCGCCCTGGGCTGTTACACCTCGGCCTTCATCTGCGAGGCGCTGCGCTCCGGCATCAACACCGTTCCGCGCGGGCAGGGCGAGGCCGCCCGCAGCCTCGGCATGACCTTCGGGCAGACCCTCAACACCGTCGTCCTGCCCCAGGCGTTCCGTTCCGTCATCCCGCCCATCGGCTCCACGCTCATCGCACTCGCCAAGAACTCCGCGATCGCCGGAGCCTTCAGCGTCACCGAACTCCTCGGCACCTACAAGACGTTGAGCGAGCTCGGCTACAACATCATCTGGACCTTCGTCTGGATCGCCGTCGGATACCTGATCATCACCCTCACCATCAGCGCGATCTTCAACGTCCTGGAGAAGCGCTGGGGAGTCACCCGATGACCGAGTCCACCGCCCTGTACGACATCCCCGGCCCACAGACCCGCAAGCGGCACCGGCTCTACGGCGTCGTCTCCACCGTCGCGATCCTGGCCCTGGCCGGCTGGATCCTCTATCTCCTCTTCGACACCGAGCAGTTCACCGCCACGAAGTGGTCGCCCTTCGAATACATCGGGATCCAGGAGCTGTTGCTGCGCGGCCTGCGCAACACCCTCACGGCCTTCGCGTACGCCTCGGTGCTCTCGCTGGCGCTCGGCGCCGTCCTCGCCACCGGACGCCTCTCGGAACGCGCGGTGTTCCGCTGGGTCTCGACACTGCTCGTCGAGTTCTTCCGCGCCATGCCCGTGCTTGTGATGATCTTCTTCATCTTCGTGGCGCTGAAGGTCCAGCCGCTGCCGGCGCTGGTCGCCGGACTGACCCTCTACAACGGCTCGGTGCTCGCCGAGGTGTTCCGCACCGGGGTCAACTCCGTCGACCGCGGCCAGCGCGAGGCGGCGTACGCGCTCGGTATGCGCAAGACCCAGGCCATGACCTACGTCCTCGTGCCGCAGGCCGTCCGGGCGATGCTGCCGACCATCATCAGCCAGTTGGTGGTGGCCCTGAAGGACACCTCGCTCGGCTTCCTCATCACCTACGAGGAGTTCCTGCACGCGGGCAAGCTGATCGCGTCGAACCTGGACTACGATCTGCCGTTCATCCCCGTCGTGATGGTGATCTCGCCGATCTACATCGGGATGTGCATGCTGCTCTCCTGGTTCGCCACCTGGGTGGCCCGGATGGAGCGTCGCAGTCCCAAGACCAAGGCCGCGGAGGTCCGCCCGGCCGAACCAGAGACGCTGCTGCCGGGCGGGGGGCCTCCCACGAGGCCCTAGGAGCCCCGCAGCAGCCGGCATGGAGCCGAACCCGTCCGGCAGCAGCCGGTGATCACTTCTCCCGCAGCGGGACCGACACGTACGAGGGGTCGGCCGACGGGGAGGAGAAGGTCAGCTGTGCGCCGGTCGGGTTGTGCTCGATGTAGAGCGGGTCGACGGTGTCGACGACCAGGGCGAGACGGTGGCCCGCCGGCACGTCGTAGGCGGTGGAGAACAGCTCCAGGTCGACGGCGAACGGCTTGCCGGGTGTCTTGCCGTGGAAGGTGTACGGGGCATTGCTGACCAGCTTGCCGAGGCCGAGCGGGCCCACGTCGTAGAGGTAGGCGACGAGGGTGCCGCTCTCCTTGGTGGAGGTGACCGTGGTGTGCAGCTTCGCCGTGCCGCGCACCCGCTGGGCCGTGTCGTACCGCTCGGACTGCCAGACGCCGGCGAAGGGGCGGGGGAGGAGCGGGATCGAGGCGACGGGCGGGGTCTTCAGGAACTGGTCCAGGGCGTTGGAGAGCAGCACGATGCCGCCGTTGGCGCCGGAGTCGACGTTCGCCCAGATCCTCTGGGTGCCGGCGAGGGCGATCTTCCGCTCGTTCGCGCCCACCGACTTCCAGTCCGGATAGCCCTCGTAGCCGGCGGTGGACCGGGACTTGAGCTGGACGGGCTGCTCACGGTCGATGCCGTTGTCGACGCCCTTGAGGTAGTGGTCGAACCAGCGCCGGGTGCTGGTCCAGGTGTCGTTGGGCAGCCCGAACAGACCGGTGGCCTCGGCGGTGGCGTGGTCGCCGGGGCGGAACTCCAGGCGCTTGGGGCCCTGGAGCTTTTCGTAGAAGGAGGCGTACTGGTTGGGCGGGAAGATGGTGTCGCCCCAGGCGTTGCCGAGCATGATCGCGGCGCCGTTGGCGTTGATCCGGTCCAGATGGGTCGCGGCGGAGCGCTCCTTGCCCCAGGCGATCATCTCCTCCTCCTTGGCCAGGTCGGAGGAGAGGAAGTCGCCCAGGATGCGCCGGAGTTCGGGTCCGGGGCGGCCGGTGATGTAGCCGGCTCCGCCGAGCAGGGCCGCGGCCTGGAAGTGCTGGGTGCGGCCGCTGTAGATGGACTCGATGAGATCGGCCCAGCCGCTCAGCGCCGCGACTGCCTTGATCCGCTTGTCGTGCGCGGAGGCGAGGAGGCTGATCCCGGCTCCGTAGCTGACCCCGGCCATACCGACCTTGGCGGGGTCGGCCGGGGTGTTGGCGAGGGCCCAGTCGATGACCTTGGAGGCGTCGGCGACGTCCTTCGGTCCGGCGGTCTCGATCTCGCCGCCGGACTGCCAGAAGCCGCGCGAGTTGTAACCGACCACGACATAGCCGGAGTCGGCGAGCTTCACGGCCTGGGCGAGGTACTCGATCTGCGGCATCGCCCAGCTGGTCGGGAGCACGATCACGGGGTAGCGGGTCGAGCCGTCGGCGCCGGCGGGGGTGACGACGTTGGCCTTGAGGATCGTGCCGCCGTCTCCGGCGATGTCGACGAAGCGGATGCCGGGCCCGGCGGCGTGGGCGGCGGGGGCGAGCCCGAGGGCCGTCCCGGCCACCAGGGCGGCCGAGACGGCGAAGACCAGAGGTGTGCGCACGGGTCACTCCTACTCGTGTCACTGGTGGGGACAGTGAAAGTGACCCGACGGTAACCGCAGGGGCTTACCCGAGGTAACTGGTCGGTAAGTTACGCGAGGGTAACGATTGTTGAACGCGTGATCAGCGCAGGGCGCTCCTCGCCTGCCACTCGGACCACGAGAGGTTCCACTCGCCGTAGCCGTTGTTCAGGGCCTGCGTCCCCTTGGCGTCGGAGCCGGTGATCTCGAAGGGATCGCCGACCTGAACCGCGTCGTACACGCTCCGCGCGTTCGCGTCGCTCATTCCGATGCAGCCCGAACTCTTGTTGGCGCTGCCGAAGTACGCGGCGTTCCAGGGCGCCGCGTGGGCGTACATGCCCGACCAGGTCAGCCGCATCGAGTAGTCGACCATCTTGTCGTAGGCGTCGCCGAGTCCGACGGTCTCGGAGCGCATGTTGATGGTGCCCTCCTTGGACATCAGGACGGTCTTCCCGCGCCAGGACGCCTTCTCGCCGCCGGGCGTCCCCGCCGACATCGGCACGTCCTGGACCACCTGGCCGTCGCGGAGCAGCCTCAGCCGGTGCGTGTCGAGGTCGACCTTGACCAGCTGGTTCCTGCCGATCGAGAAGGTCGTGGTGTAGTCCCGGACGAACCAGCCGCCCGTGCCGGAGTCGGTACCGCTCAGGGCGGCGTCCAGGGTGACCTTCGTGCCGGACTTCCAGTACTCCTTCGGCCGCCAGTCGACCCGGTCCTTGCCCGACCAGTCCTGCATCCAGCCCCAGGAGCCCTCGGTGTCGTTCGAGGTCGTGACCTTGAGGTGCTTCTCGACCTCGGCCTTGTTCTTCACCGGGTGGTCGAACACGATCGACAGCGGCTGGGCGATGCCGACCGTGGTGTTCTTCCCCGGCGCGAGCGTCAGCTTGTTGACCTTCTCGGGAGCGGCGGTGGAGAACTCGGCCTTCGCGCTCCCGCCGGCCGTGTCACGCGCCTCGACCGCGTACGCGGTCCCGGGCGTGGCCTTACGGGAGGAGGTCCAGCTCTTCCCGTCGGCGGCCACCTTCCCGTCGAGCCGCCCGCCCTTGGAGTCGGTCACGCTCACCTGCTGAAGCCGCTCCCCCTCGGCGAGCGTGACGACGACGGGCTTGCCGGCCTCGGCCGTCGCCCCGGTCGTGTTCACCGAGATCCGCGTCTTCGGCGCCTCCCGCCCGCCACCTTTGGCGTCGCCCGCCCCATCCGATCCACCGGAACACGCACTGACGGCGAGGGCCAGTGCGGTGGTGACGAGCAGGGCGGGCACGGGTATGCGCTTCACGAGGACGACCTCCGGTGGTGATCTCTTACGCGGGGAGAGAGGGTCGTCGGCCGGAATCGGTTCCGAATATGTGGACTATTTCGCCGATGTCGGATGTGAGATGGGCGATACGGACGCTCGCCGTCGCCACCAGCAGCGATCTGACCCTCTGGAGCCGCGCCGGAGGCGTGATCCCCGGATCTGGCGTTCCGGCGGCGGTCGCCCCAAGCTGGGGGCGTGGAGAACACCAGCGACGTACCGGACGTCTTCGACCCACGGATCTACGCCGAAGGGCTGCCGCACGAGGCGTTCAGGGTCCTGCGCGACCGTCGGCCCGTCGCCTGGCAGGAGGAGTACGGAGTTCTCGGCTGGCCCCCCGGGCCCGGGTTCTGGGCCGTCACGCGCCACGCCGACGTCGTGCGGGTGCTCAAGGACTCCGCGGACTACTCCTCATGCCTCGGCGCCACCCAGATCCGTGACCCGGACCCGGCCGATCTGCCCTTCATCCGGCGGATGATGCTCAACCAGGACCCGCCCGAGCACGGGCGCCTGCGCCGGCTCGTCAGCCGGGCGTTCACGCCCGGCCGCGTCGGACGGTTCGCCGGGATCGCGCGGGCACGGGCTCGCGAGCTGCTGAAGGCGGCTGTCGACGCGGGCCCCGAGGTCGACCTCGTGAGGGCCGTGACCGACGACTACGCGCTGCTCAACCTCACCGACCTGCTCGGCGTCCCCGCGGGCGACCGCGGCCTGCTGCTCGCCTGGACCGAGCGGGTCATCGCCTACCAGGACCCGGACGAGCCGCCCGTCCTCGACGAGCGGGGCCGACCGGTCAACCCCCGCTCGCCCGCCATGCTCGCCGAGATGTTCGACTACGCCCGCGAACTCGCCGCGTACAAGCGGAAGCACCCCGCCGACGACATCATGACCGCGCTCGCCACCTCCGAACTCCTCCCCGCCGAGCTGGAGATGTTCTTCTTCCTGCTCACCGTCGCCGGCAACGACACCGTCCGCAGCGCCGCCCCGGGCGGCCTGCTCGCCCTCGCCGAACACCCCGACGAGCGCCGACGGCTCTGGAGCGGGACCGTCACGACGGACCGCGCCGTCGAGGAGCTCCTGCGGTGGCACCCGCCCGTGCTCTCCTTCCGGCGCACCGCCGCCCGCGACACCGAACTCGCCGGCCGGCCCATCGCCGCCGGCGACAAGGTCGTCGTCTTCCACGCCTCCGCCAACCACGACGAACGCGTCTTCACCAACCCGTACCGCCTGGACCTGGACCGGACTCCGAACCCGCACGTCTCGTTCGGCGAGGGGCCGCACGTCTGCCTCGGCGCCCACTTCGCCCGGCTGCAGCTGCGCGTCCTGCACGAGGAGGTCCGGGACGTCCTCGGCGACCTCACGCTCACCGGCCCGCCCCGCCGCCTCGTCTCCAACTTCATCAACGGCGTCAAGTCCCTGCCGGTTCAGGTGCGGGAACAGTCCGCGCGGCCCGCGTGACATCGGCGACCAGTTCCACCACATCGGGGCCGTACGCATCGGAGTTGACCACCTTGAGGAGGAGCACGAAGGGGCCGGAGCCGTACTTCCGCGCCAACTTCTCGTGGTGCCGGGCCAGATGGCGGGCCGCGGCCTGGTTGCTGATCGCGGACTGACCGCAGAAGAGGAACACCGGCAGGCCGCCCTCGCCGCCGGTGAGCCGGGCGAGGACGACGAACTCCGCCTCCCCGGGAACGCCCCGGTACACCTCGCCGTCGACGATCGTGAACATGCCCCGGTCCGCGACCGGTTCCGACTCCACGTTCATCGTCAGACCCGGCAGCAGCGAGGAGAGATGCGCCGCCATCCGGCGGTTGGAGTACGGCCCGCCGACGCAGAACTCTGCGCGGTCCCCGAGGCCCTGGCGCGCCATGTCGTGCTGGACTATCTCCGGCCGCGCCCCGCAGTCCTTGATCAGCGCGGAGAGCTCGAGCAGCGCGGACACGTCGACGTTGTGCACCGCCCGCTCGCTCCCCGCCTTGCGGTTCACCACCAGCAGGCATTCGGAGCCCCCCGTGAGGCCGAAGAACGCCTGCTTGCGCCGGAGCTTGCGGCGCCAGAGGTAGGTCCTGGCCAGCCAGCCGAGCGAGGCGCTGACCCCCGTGGCGAGGACTCCCAGCACGACATTGCGCAGGTCTTCATTCATGGGCGCGCATGGTAGCGGGGGAGCGGTCCTCAGTTCGAGGCGGTCCTGACGGGACGGGCGGGAGGAAGTTACGCTGCGCGGACGGTCGTTGACTGGAGGTAGGGATGCGTCGTTCCGTGCTGCGGAATGGGTCGGTTCTCGTCGTCGCCGCGACATGGCTCTCGGTGGGGGCCGCGGCTCCTCCGACGCCGACCCCGCCCCCGTCCCCGGTGAAGGAACCCGTCGCCGTCGGATACGGCGGAGCCGTCGCCAGCGTGGACGCCGACGCCTCCGCCGCGGGTATCGAGGTGCTCCGCAAGGGCGGCAACGCCGTCGACGCGGCCGTCGCCGTGGCCGCGGCGCTCGGCGTCACCGAGCCGTACTCCGCGGGCATCGGCGGAGGCGGCTACCTCGTCCACTACGACGCCAGGACCCGTACGGTCCACACGATCGACGGCCGCGAGACCGCCCCCGCGTCGGCGGACACCCAGCTCTTCATGGAGAACGGCAAGCCCATCCCGTTCGAGGAGGGCATGACCAGCGGCCGGGGCGTCGGCACCCCCGGCACCCCGGCGACCTGGAAGACCGCTCTCGACGCCTGGGGCAGCAAGCCGCTGCGCTCCCTCCTCGAACCGGCCGAGCGGCTCGCCCGCGACGGCTTCACCGTCGACGCCACCTTCCGTGCCCAGACGGCCGCCAACGAGGCCCGCTTCCGGGACTTCCCTGCCTCCTCCGAACTCTTCCTGCCCGACGGCCGACTGCCCGTCGTGGGCTCCGTCTTCAAGAACCCCGACCTGGCCCGTACATACGACAAGCTGGGCCGCGAGGGCGTCGGCGCGCTCTACCGGGGCCCGCTGGCCCGGGACATCGTCGACACCGTCCGCAAGCCTCCGGTGCGGGACGGGGCCACCCGGGTGGTGCGCTCCGGCGACCTGACGGAGCGTGACCTCAAGGCGTACGAGACCGAGCGGCGCCGCCCGACACGGATCTCCTACCGGGGCCTCGACGTCTACGGCATGGCCCCGTCGTCCTCCGGCGGTACGAGCGTCGGCGAGGCGCTCAACATCCTGGAGCGCACCGACCTCTCCGCCTCCTCGCAGACCGCCTATCTGCACCGTTTCATCGAGGCGAGCCGGATCGCCTTCGCCGACCGGGGGCGCTGGGTCGGCGACCCGGCCTTCGAGGACGTGCCGACCCGCGAACTGCTCTCGCAGCGCTACGCCGACTCCCGCGCCTGCCTGATCCGCGACGACGCCGTGCTGACCAGCCCGCTCGCGCCGGGCGACCCGCGCGATCCGGCGGCCTGCGCGAGCGGGGGTACGGCGGCGCCGACCACGTACGAGGGTGAGAACACCACCCATCTGACGGTCGCCGACAAGTGGGGCAACGTCGTCGCGTACACCCTGACGATCGAGTCGACGGGCGGCAGCGGCATCACCGTTCCCGGCCGCGGCTTCCTGCTCAACAACGAGCTGACGGACTTCTCCTTCGCCCCGGCGAACCCGGCCGTCCACGACCCGAACCTGCCGGGCCCGGGGAAGCGTCCCCGCTCCTCTATGTCCCCGACGATCGTGCTCGACGGACACGGACGGCCGGTGCTCGCCCTCGGCTCCCCGGGCGGCGCCACCATCATCACCACCGTGCTCCAGACGCTGACCGGCGTGGTGGACCGGGGTCTGCCGCTCGTCGACGCGATCGCGGCCCCGCGCGCCAGTCAGCGGAACCAGGCGACGACGGAGCTGGAGCCGGGGCTGTGGAACAGCCCGCTGAGGGGCGAACTCGAGGCGATCGGCCACGGCTTCCGGCAGAACCCCGAGATCGGGGCGGCGACCGGCGTACAGCGACTGCCGGACGGCCGCTGGGTGGCCGCGGCGGAGACGGTGCGCAGGGGCGGCGGTTCGGCGATGGTGGTGCGGCCGGCACGGTAGCGAGCACGCGGCGAGACCTCGCCGGGGCTCCGGGCGGCGACGGGCCGCGACAGGGGGCGGGCTGTGGTGACGGCTCGCCCACCGAAGCGGGCCTCCCATGTGCCCGGGGCCGGCCGCCCACGGACCCGCCCGTAGACCCCGCCCACATGCCCGTGCCTACGGCGCCGTGAGGATCCTCGGGCCGTCGTCGGTGATCGCGACCGTGTGCTCGGCGTGGGCCGCGCGGGAGCCGTCCATGGTGTGGACCGTCCAGCCGTCCCGCGCCGTGTAGTGGTCGTCCCCGCCCCCGCCGATCAGCATCGGCTCGATCGCGATGACCATTCCGTGGCGCAGCGGCATCCCCCGGCCCGGGCGTCCTTCGTTGGGGACGCCCGGGTCCTCGTGCATCGTGCGGCCGATCCCGTGACCGCCGAAGCCGTCCGGGATGCCGTAGCCCGCGTCCCGGCACACCCGGCCGATCGCGTGCGCGATGTCGCCGATGCGGTTGCCGACGACGGCCGCGCCGATACCCGCCTCCAGGGCGGCGTACGCCGTGTCGATCAGCCGGGTGTCCGCGGGGCGGGCCCGGCCGACGGTGAAGCTGATCGCGGAGTCGCCCGCCCAGCCACCGAGGACCGCACCGCAGTCGACGGACACGAGGTCCCCGTCGACGAGGCGGCGGTCGCCCGGGATGCCGTGCACGATCGCGTCGTTCACGGAGACGCACACGACCGCGGGGAAGGGCACAGGGGCCCAGTCGGGGTGGTAGTCCAGGAACGGCGAGCCGGCGCCGGCCGCCGCGAGGACCTCCCGGGCCGCCCGGTCCAGCTCCCGCGGGCTCACGCCGGGCGCCGCCTTCTTCCGTGCGGCCGCCAGGGCCTCGGCCACCACCCGTCCCGCCTCGCGCATGGCGCGCACCGATTCGTCCGTCTTGATCTCGACCATGCCAATTACTATACCGGTATTACAATGGTGGCCATGGTGCGCACACCCCTGACCCCCGAAGAGCGCGAGCGCGGCGAGCGGCTCGGCGTTCTGCTGCGCGAGGCGCGCGGCGGCCGTTCCATGGTCGAGATCGCCGCGGCCGCCGGACTCTCCGCCGAGACGCTCCGCAAGATCGAGACCGGGCGGGCCCCGACGCCCGCCTTCTTCACGGTCGCGGCCCTCGCGGGCGTCCTCGGCCTCTCGATGGACGAGATCGTCACGCGCTGCGCGCTGGTGCCGGTCTAGAGGCGTGGTCGTACGGCCCCGAGGGCGCCCTGGCGCGGTGGCGTACCCGCTGTCTGCGTAGGCTCGGCCGCATGATGCCCGAGGAGCTGCGGCACGGCCGCTACGTCAGTCTCACCACCTTCCGTAAGAACGGCACGGGGGTGGCGACGCCGGTCTGGTACGCCGTGGAGGGCGACGAGCTCTACGCGTGGACGCGCACCGACTCCTGGAAGGTCAAGCGGCTGCGGAACGACCCCCGGGTCGTGGTCGCCGCCTGCGACCTGCGCGGGAACGTCGCGGAGGAGGCCGTGCGGACCGAGGGGACCGCCCGGCTGCTGGAGGGGGACGAGCTGCGCCGGGTACGCAAGCTGCTCTCCCGCAAGTACACGTGGCAGTACTGGCTCGTCGACTGGCCCGCCACGATCGCGCGGCTCGGCAAGCGGCCGCACACCGGGATCGCCGTGCGTTTCTGACCCGATCGCGCGAGAGCCGGGCCCTGCGCGAAAACAGTCTGTAGCCGTGCCGTAACACGACTGGGGTCGAATAGCCGCGGACCGGAGGCTTCCAGTCGAGTGCGCGGGCGGTGCGGGCGATATGACGGTGTATCAACTTCCGGCAGAGGTCAGTGCGTTCGCGCACCACCTGCGAGACATGGTGGCCCGTCTGCGGCCGGGCGAGGGCTGGTACGGAGTCTTCGCGAGCCGGGACCCCGAGGGGCTGCGCTCCTGCTTCGACGGCGCGGAGATCCTGCCCTGGGACGTCGTCGAGTCCCTGCTCCAGGACCTGGGCGAGGCGGGAGCCGGCCCCGGGGCCGCCCGAGCGAGGGCGCTGCACGCGGCGGCGGCGACCGCCCACGACCGGCTGCCCGGCGGTGCGGAGGCCCTGCGTGAGCGGTTGACGCTGATGGCGAGGGAGCGGCAGTTCGCCGAGAGCCGGTCCCGCGACCTCGACGCCCGGCTGCGCGCCGACCCGGCCTCCCCGGACGCGCCCGTACTGAGCGGCGACCTGGCCTGGGCGCAGGACGACCATTCCCGCGCGACGGCCCGCATCGCCGAACTGACCGGCCGCCTGGCCCGGTTGACGGGAGCGGTGGAGGGCGGGCGCGGCCCGGTGTGGGCCGCCGCCGGCCCACCGCTCCGCACGGACCCCGAGCCCGCACCCGTCGCCTCGCAGCCCCCGACCTCACGGAAGGCCGCCGCCGCCAAGCGGCGCCCCCGGGGCGCCCGGTACGCGTGGATGGACGAGGTCGAGGAAGCCCAGGAGCCGGTGCCCGTGCCCGAACTGCCCGTGGCCGGGGCGGCTCCGCGCGGCGCCCGTTTCGGCGGGGCCGAGGCGCCCCCCGCCCCTGCTCCCCGTGCCACCTCGCCCGAGCTCGCCGAGGACGCGGCACGCGCCGCCGGTAACGCGGTCTACGCCCTTCAGCGGCTGCGCTCCCAGGGCCGCGGCGGCGAGGCGCATGCACTGCTCTGCGAGGCCGCCGCCGGGCCGCCCGCCTGGCTGCCCGCGCTCGCGGCGGAACTCCACCGTGCCGGCCTCGACGCCGACTGGGCCACCCTGCTCTGGGAGGCGGCCTCGCTGCCGCCCGGCCGGCTCGCGGCCGTCGCGGGCGCGCTCGCCGACGCCGGCCGGGGCCAGGACTGCGACCATCTGCTGCGCCAGGGCGTCGCCCGTCCCGTGGAGGAGCTCGCCGGCGCCTGCGCCGCCCTGCGTGCCGAGGGCCATTCCCGCGAGGCGCATGCGTTGCTCGCCGCGTTCGTGCGGGTCCGCGCCCCCGAGGACGCCGCCCGGCTCGCCGCCGCCGACCCGCACGGTCTCGTACCGCAACTCCTTGAAGCCGCCCGTGCGGTGTCCCCGGCCCGCGAACGGGACCTGGTGCACGCGCTGCGCGTCGCGGGACTCGCCGGAGCCTGACGTACGGGAAGCGGCGCCGGAGGGCGCCGGAAACCATCGAAAGGCGGTCGTCACCGGCGCGTACCGCGACCGCCGACGCGTACCGGCACGTACCGTTGGGGAACGGGACGTGTCGGTGCGTGTCCGACGTGGACCACTCGGGTACGAATCATGATCGACTCCGGCGGTTCCCGGCGGTGGTCTTGCTCCGGGATGGGACGGGGCTTACGTTCTCCTCCTACGCACCGTGTCTACGTGCGTAGAGGCTCTCTGACGCCGCGCCGAAGGAGCAGCTCATGACCGACGTCGTACGCGCCGCACTCGTCCAGGCGACCTGGACCGGCGACACCGAATCCATGATCGCCAAGCATGAGGAGCACGCCCGCGAGGCGGCCCGGCAGGGTGCCAAGGTCATCGGATTCCAGGAGGTGTTCAACGCCCCCTACTTCTGCCAGGTGCAGGAGCCCGAGCACTACCGCTGGGCCGAGCCCGTCCCGGACGGGCCGACCGTCACGCGGATGAAGGAGCTGGCCCGCGAGACCGGCATGGTGATCGTCGTCCCCGTCTTCGAGGTCGAGGACTCCGGCTTCTACTACAACACCGCCGCGGTCATCGACGCCGACGGCTCCTACCTCGGCAAGTACCGCAAGCACCACATCCCGCAGGTCAAGGGATTCTGGGAGAAGTACTACTTCCGCCCGGGCAACGCGGGCTGGCCGGTGTTCGACACCGCCGTCGGCAAGGTCGGCGTCTACATCTGCTACGACCGCCACTTCCCCGAGGGCTGGCGTCAACTCGGCCTCAACGGCGCACAGTTGGTGTACAACCCGTCCGCCACCTCGCGCGGCCTCTCCTCCTACCTCTGGCAGCTGGAGCAGCCCGCGGCCGCCGTCGCCAACGAGTACTTCGTCGCCGCCATCAACCGGGTCGGGCAGGAGGAGTACGGCGACAACGACTTCTACGGGACCAGCTACTTCGTCGACCCCCGCGGCCGGTTCGTCGGCGACGTCGCCTCCGACAAGGCCGAGGAACTCGTCGTACGCGACCTGGACTTCCGTGTCATCGAGGAGGTCCGGCAGCAATGGGCCTTCTACCGCGACCGCCGCCCCGACGCCTACGACGGGCTGGTGCAGCCGTGAACGACCTCTACGACCGCCATCGCGCCGTCATCCCCGACTGGGTCGCCCTCTACTACCAGGACCCCATCGAGATCACCCACGGCGAGGGCCGCCACGTCTGGGACGTCGAAGGAAACCGGTACCTCGACTTCTTCGGCGGCATCCTCACCACCATGACCGCGCACGCCCTGCCCGAGGTCACCAAGGCCGTCACCGAGCAGGCCGGCCGGATCATCCACTCCTCGACGCTCTATCTGAACCGGCCGATGGTCGAGCTCGCCGAGCGGATCGCCACCCTCTCCGGCATCCCCGACGCCCGGGTCTTCTTCACCACCTCGGGCACCGAGGCCAATGACACGGCCCTGCTGCTCGCCACCGCGTACCGCCGCTCCAACCAGATCCTGGCGATGCGCAACAGCTACCACGGCCGTTCCTTCTCCACCGTCGGCATCACCGGCAACCGCGCCTGGTCCCCCACGGGCCTCTCCCCGCTCCAGACCCTGTACGTGCACGGCGGCGTCCGCACCCGTGGACCGTACGCGCAGTACAGCGACGAGCGGTTCGTCGAAGCCTGCGTCGCCGACCTCGAAGACCTCCTCGGCCACACCCGGGACGTCGCCGCCCTCATCGCCGAACCCATCCAGGGCGTCGGCGGCTTCACCTCCCCGCCCGACGGTCTCTACGCCGCATTCCGCCGCGTCCTGGAACGCCACGGCATCCTGTGGATCTCCGACGAGGTGCAGACCGGCTGGGGGCGTACCGGCGACCACTTCTGGGGCTGGCAGGCGCACGACCAGGCGGGCCCGCCCGACATCCTCACCTTCGCCAAGGGCATCGGCAACGGCATGTCCGTGGGGGGAGTCGTCGCGCGCGCCGAGATCATGAACTGCCTCGACGCCAACTCGATCTCCACCTTCGGCGGTTCGCCGATCACCATGGCCGCCGGCCTCGCCAACCTCGGCCATCTGCTCGAACACGACCTCCAGGGCAACGCGCGCCGCGTCGGCGGCCTGCTGATCGAGCGGCTGAGGGCGGTCGGCGCGGGCGTCGAGGCGGTCCGCGAGGTGCGCGGCCGCGGCCTGATGATCGGCATCGAACTGACCCGGCCCGGCACCGACGAGGCCGACCCGGCGGCTGCGACGGCCGTCCTGGAGGCCGCCCGCGAGAACGGACTGCTCATCGGCAAGGGCGGCGGCCACAACACCAGTTCCCTGCGGATCGCCCCGCCGCTCTCGCTCACCGTCGCCGAGGCCGAAGAGGGCGCGGCCATCCTCGAACAGGCCCTCCGAGTCCTCTAGTTCATCCCTACCGAGGGGGACAACCCGTGAGCACCCGCACCCTCATCCGCGGCGGCCTCGTCGTCACCGCCGCCGACGAGATCCACGCAGACGTCCTGATCGAGGACGGCCGGATCGCCGCGCTCGCCGCGCACGGCTCCGACGCGGCCGCCGGCTGGACCGCCGACCGCGTCATCGACGCCACCGACCGCTATGTCATCCCGGGCGGTGTCGACGCGCACACCCACATGGAGCTGCCGTTCGGCGGCACCTTCGCCTCCGACACCTTCGAGACCGGGACCCAGGCCGCCGCCTGGGGCGGCACCACCACCATCGTCGACTTCGCCGTGCAGAGCGTCGGGCACACCCTGCGCGAAGGACTCGACACCTGGTACGCCAAGGCCGACGGCAAGTGCGCCATCGACTACGGCTTCCACATGATCATGTCGGACGTGAACGAGACGACGCTCAAGGAGATGGACCGGCTCGTCCAGGAAGGCGTCAGCTCGTTCAAGCTGTTCATGGCCTACCCGGGGGTCTTCTACTCCGACGACGGACAGATCCTGCGGGCGATGCAGCGGGCCGCCGTCGACGGCGGGCTGATCATGATGCATGCCGAGAACGGCATCGCGATCGACGTCCTGGTCGAACAGGCCCTGGCCCGCGGCGAGACGGACCCCCGCTACCACGGCGAGGTCCGCAAGGTCCTCCTGGAGGCCGAGGCCACCCATCGCGCCATCCAGCTCGCCCGGGTCGCCGGGGCGCCGCTGTACGTCGTCCACGTCTCCGCCGACGAGGCGGTACGGGAGCTGGCGGCGGCCCGGGACATGGGCCTGCCGGTCTTCGGCGAGACCTGTCCCCAGTACCTGTTCCTCTCCACGGACAACCTGGCCGAGCCCGACTTCGAGGGCGCGAAGTACGTCTGCTCGACGCCGCTGCGGCCGAAGGAGCACCAGGCGGCGCTCTGGCGCGGCCTGCGGACCAACGACCTCCAGGTCGTCTCCACCGACCACTGCCCGTTCTGCTTCACCGGCCAGAAGGATCTGGGACGCGGGGACTTCTCGAAGATCCCCAACGGCCTGCCGGGCGTGGAGAACCGTATGGACCTGCTCCACCAGGCCGTCGTCGACGGGCACATCAGCCGCCGCCGCTGGATCGAGATCGCCTGCGCCACCCCGGCGCGGATGTTCGGCCTCTACCCGCAGAAGGGCACGATCGCCCCGGGCGCGGACGCCGACGTGGTGATCTACGACCCGCATGCGGTCCAGACCCTGTCCGCGGAGACCCACCACATGAACGTCGACTACTCGGCGTACGAGGGGAAGACCGTCACCGGCCAGGTCGAGACCGTGCTCTCGCGCGGCGAACTCGTCATCGACCAGCGGAAGTTCACCGGCCGCGCCGGGCACGGCGTCTTCACCCCGCGATCCACCTGCCAGTACCTGAACTAGGAGAACGACGTGGACTTCGGACTCGTCCTGCAGACCGACCCGCCCGCCTCTGCGGTCGTCGGCCTCATGCGCCGGGCGGAGCGCAACGGCTTCCGCTATGGCTGGACCTTCGACTCCGCCGTGCTCTGGCAGGAGCCCTTCGTCATCTACAGCCGGATCCTCGAGCACACCACCAAACTGCACGTCGGCCCCATGGTCACCAACCCGGGCACGAGGACCTGGGAGGTGACCGCCTCCACCTTCGCCACCCTCAACGAGATGTACGGCAACCGGACCGTCTGCGGCATCGGCCGCGGGGACTCCGCGATGCGCGTCGCCGGCCGCAAGCCCAACACCCTCGCCCGGCTGGGGGAGGCCATCGACGTCATCCGCGACCTCGCCGAGGGCCGCGAGGCGCTCGTGGACGACAACCCGATCCGGATCCCCTGGGTACGGGAGGGGAAGCTGCCGGTCTGGATGGCGGCGTACGGCCCCAAGGCGCTCGCCCTCGCCGGACAGAAGGCCGACGGTTTCATCCTCCAGCTCGCCGATCCGTTCCTCACCGAATGGATGGTCAAGGCGGTCCGCCAGGCGGCCACCGACGCCGGACGCGACCCCGACGCCCTCACCGTCTGCGTCGCCGCGCCCGCGTACGTCGGCGACGATCTGGCGCACGCCCGCGAGCAGTGCCGCTGGTTCGGCGGGATGGTCGGCAACCATGTCGCGGACCTGGTCGCCAAGTACGGCGAGCACTCCGACATGGTCCCGGAGGAACTCACCGCGTACATCAAGAACCGGCACGGCTACGACTACAGCCACCACGGCCGCGCCGGCAACCCGTCCACGGACTTCGTCCCCGACGAGATCGTCGATCGATTCTGCCTCCTCGGCCCGGCCGAGGCGCACATCGAGAAGCTGCGGCGGCTGCGGGACATGGGTGTGGATCAGTTCGCCGTGTACGCCATGCACGACGCGAAGGAGACGACGATCGACGCGTACGGCTCCGAGATCATCCCGGCCCTCGGGTGATCGCCGGCGCCGTGGCGCTTGGGCGGTTCGGGTGACACACGGGAGGGCGGCGAAGGGCGTTGGCGGTGATCGCCCTTCGGGGACGTGCAGACTGCTGCAAGCCCCGAGCCGAGCCCCTGGAGGTAGATCGTGCTGATCAGCCATGTCGTCGAGGACGGAGTCCTGAACGTGCGGGTCCTTCGGGACCTGGACATCACGAACCGGGCGGCGGCGGCCCTGCAGATCCAGGCTCTGGTCTACGCGCTCCGGCCTTCCCGTCTCACCGTCGAACTCCCCGTCGCCAACCCCTCGGCCGCGTCGCTCAGTGCCGTGGCCCGGACCCATCGCATGTGCCAGAGCGTCGGCATCCCCTGCGACGTGACCGGGCCGGGCGCCGCTGTCACCGGGCCCCTGCCGGCCTCCGCGCCGCAACGGCTCGAGTTCGGAGCGCGCGGGCATAGGTGACCGCGCCGGCCATCGCCGGCCGGCACCAGGACGCGACGGGCACCGAGGAGGCCGGAGGGGCCTCCCGGTGCCCTGACGTCGTGCGCGCGGACGGTCAGTCCTCGGTCGTGTCCTTCATCTTTTCCTTGGCCTCGCGGGCATGTCCCTTGGCCTGCTCGGCGCGCCCCTTGGCGGTCATGCGCTCGTTGCCCACGGTCCGACCGACGGCCTCCTGGGCCTTGCCCTTGGCCTGCTCGACCTTTGCCTTTGCTTTCTGCTCACCGGACACAATGACCACTTCCGTGTATCGGGAAATGCGTACCTTCCGCGTCTGACCCGCACGGTCCTCCGCAAACGTCCTGCCGGGCCGCCATTGCCCTCGTCCGGCCCATAGGGCCGCCGGTGGCATCGCTGTTATCGTCGCAAAGCCCGCTGGACCCCGCGCCCGCCGAACCCCCCACGCCCCGCACGGCCTCGTTCCGTCCCCCGAACGAAGGGTTCCGCCGCTCATGACCGCAACCACGCCCGCCGGAAGACCCGGAACACCCCCGCTCCTCGACGGCCGCGTCGAGCTTTCGCCCGGTACGGCTCCCTCGGATCCCCGGTTCGTCAACGACGATCTGCTGCCCGTTCCCGTCGAGCGGCGCCGATGGACCACGTACAACTTCGCCGCCCTGTGGGTCGGCATGGCCCACAACATCCCCTCCTGGTTGCTCGCCTCGGGGCTCGTCGCGCTCGGCATGGACTGGAAGCAGGCCGTCCTCACCATCGCGTTGGCCAATGTGATCGTCCTCCTGCCGATGCTTCTGACCGGGCACGCGGGACCCAAGTACGGCATCCCCTTCCCGGTCCTCGCCCGTGCGTCCTTCGGGCTGCGCGGGGCCAACCTGCCCGCTCTCATCCGTGCGGGCGTGGCCTGCGCCTGGTTCGGCATCCAGACCTGGATCGGCGGACAGGGGATATTCATCCTGCTCGACAAGATCTTCGGTGGCTGGTCCGACGCGGCACGGGTCGGCGGCCAGCCGTGGACACTGTGGCTCTGCTTCGTCCTCTTCTGGATCCTCGAACTCGCCATCATCTACCGGGGGATGGAGGCGCTGCGCCGCTTCGAGAACTGGGCCGCGCCGTTCGTCATCGTCGGCGCGCTCGTGCTGCTGGTCTGGATCGCCGCCAAGGCGGGCGGGCTGGGGCCGCTGCTCGACCAGCCCTCGAAGCTGGGCTGGGGAGCCGACTTCTGGCCCGTCTTCTTCCCCTCGCTCATGGGGATGATCGCCTTCTGGTCGACACTGTCCCTGAACATCCCGGACTTCACCCGATTCGGGGCCGGCCAGCGGGCGCAGATCTGGGGGCAGACGCTGGGCCTCCCGACGACCATGACGCTCTTCGCGCTGCTCTCGGTCCTCGTCACCTCCGGCTCGCAGGCGGTGTACGGCGCGCCCGTCTGGGACCCGGTCGCGCTCGCCGCGAAGACGGACAACGTCTTCGGCCTGCTCTTCGCCCTGGTGACCGTGCTGGTCGCCACGATCTCGGTGAACATCGCGGCGAACGTCGTCTCGCCGGCGTACGACCTCGCCAACCTCGCGCCGAAGGTGGTCGACTTCCGTACGGGCGCCCTGATCACGGGTGTCGTGGGCGTTCTGATCATGCCGTGGAAGCTGACCGAGACGCCCGAGCTGTACATCTTCACCTGGCTCGGCCTGGTCGGCGGGCTGCTCGGTACGGTGGCGGGCATCCTCATCGCCGACTACTGGATCGTCCGCCGGGCCGTCCTGGACCTGGCCGGCTTGTACCGGCAGGACGGCCCGTACTGGTACGCGGGCGGCTGGAACCCCGCCGCCGTGCTCGCCTTCGTCGTGGGCGGTGTCCTGGCGGTCGGCGGCTCGCACTCGGCCCCGGGCAAGGGGCCCTTCCCCGAGGATGGGCTCATCCCCTTCCTGAAACCGCTGGCCGACTACGGCTGGGCCGTGGGCCTCGCCGCCGCGCTGCTGCTCTACACCGGCCTCATGGCAGGGCGGCGGAAGAGTGATGACAGGGAAGTTACGCTCCAGTAGGGTTCCGGCAGCCGACGAGACGAGGGGGCTGCCGTGACCACGGCCGACTACACCGGACTGGCCGAACAGGCGCGGCGGTTGAGGGAGGGAACGGTCACCTCGACCGCCGTCGTCCAGGCCGTGCTCGACCGGATCGAGGCCACGCAGCCCACCCTCAACGCCTTCCGCTGCACCCGGCCGGAGGCCGCCCTCGCCGAGGCGGCGGAGGCCGACCGCAGGCTCGCCGCGGGGGAGGTGCTTCCGCTGCTCGGCGTGCCGATCGCCGTCAAGGACGACACCGACGTCGCCGGACTGCCCACCCGCTTCGGCTGCGCCGGGGACATCCCCGACGCGGCCGAGGACGGCGAGGCGGTACGGCGGCTGCGGGCCGCCGGAGCGGTGATCGTCGGCAAGACCAACGCCTGCGAACTGGGGCAGTGGCCGTTCACCGAAGGCCCCGCCTTCGGCGCGACCCGCAACCCCTGGAACACCGACCACACTCCCGGAGGATCCTCCGGGGGCTCCGCGGCGGCCGTCGCGGCCGGGATCGTGCCCGCCGCGCTCGGCTCCGACGGTGCCGGCTCCATCCGGATCCCGGCGGCCTGGACCCATCTCGTCGGCATCAAGCCGCAGCGCGGCCGGGTCTCCGTCCATCCGTACGACGACTGCTTCCAGGGCCTGACCGTCAACGGCCCGCTCGCCCGGACCGTCCGCGACGCCGCGCTGCTCCTCGACGCGGTCGCCGGACCGCACACGGGGGACCGGTTCCGGCCGACCGCCGTCGACGCCTCGGGCGCAGCGCGCCGCGAGCCCGGGCGGCTGCGTATCGCGCTCGCCTGGCGGGCGCCCTTCACCGCCACGTACAACCCTCTCGACGCCGGGATACGCCGGTCCGTCGCCGACCTCGCCGAAGCGCTCGCCGGACTCGGCCACACCGTGGAGGAGGCGCGCCCGGACTACGGCCGGATCGGGCTGAGCTTCCTGCCCCGCGCGACCGCCGGAATCGCCGAGTACGCCGACCGGCACCCCGAGCCCGCGCTGCTCGATCCGCGCACCCGCGGCGCGGCCCGCACCGGTCGCCGCCTCGGCGGCCGCCTCCTGCGCGCCGCCCGCGCCCGCGAGGCGCATCAACAGCGCAGGATCGGCGCGCTCTTCGACACCTACGACGTCCTGCTCACCCCGACGACGGCCGTGCCGCCGCCCCGGATCGGCGCCTTCGACTCGATGCCGGCCTGGCGCACGGATCTGACGATGGCGTCGGCCTGTCCGTACGCCTGGCCGTGGAACGTCCTCGGCTGGCCCGGCGTGAACGTCCCCGCCGGATTCACCCCCGACGGCCTCCCTGTCGGCGCGCAGCTCCTCGGCCCGGCGGGCGGCGAACCGCTGCTGATCTCGCTCGCGGCCCAACTGGAGGACGACCGCAAGTGGTTCGCCCACCAACCGCCGGAGACGGCCGCGCGTCGGACCGAACGAATCTGAACGCCCTCTCCCGGCCGGCGCCCCTCCCCGGCCGGGAGAGGGCACGTCCGCTAGGGAACCCGCGCCGTCCACTCCCTGGTGCCGAACTTGGCGGCGGCCAGCTCCTTCGCCCGTCCCATCTCCTCCTCCGTCACCCGGCCGTCCGACAGGCCGTACCGGTCACGGAAGGAGTCGATCATCCGCTCGATCACCGCCTCGCGCGGCAGACCCGTCTGACGGCGCAGCGGATCCACCCGCTTCTTCGCGCTCTTCGTCCCCTTGTCGGAGAGCTTCTCGCGGCCGATGCGCAGCACGTCCGTCATCTTGTCGGCGTCGATGTCGTACGCCATCGTCACGTGGTGCAGGACCGCGCCCTCGCCCGTCACGATCCGCTTCTGCGCCGCGCCCGCGATCTTGCCGGCGTCCGTGGCGATGTCGTTCAGCGGCTGGTACCAGGCCTTGACCCCCATGTCGCCGAGCGCGCCGAGCACCCAGTCGTCGAGGTAGGCGTAGCTGTCGGTGAAGGAGAGGCCCTGGACCAGGGCGTCGGGGACCGACAGGGAGTACGTGATGGTGTTGCCCGGTTCGATGAACATCGCGCCACCGCCGCTGATACGGCGCACCACCTGGAAACCGTGCCGCTCGGCCGCCTCCGGGTCCACCTCGTTGCGCAGCGACTGGAAGCTTCCGATGACGACGGCCGGCGCGCCCCACTCCCAGACCCGCAGGGTCGGGGGGCGGCGGCCCGCCGCGACCTCGGCGGTGAGGACCTCGTCCAGGGCCATGTGCAGCGCGGGGGGCTGCGGCGGCTCGTGGATCAGCTGCCAGTCGTAGTCGGTCCAGTCCGTCGCATGCGCCAGTGCCCGGCGGACCGCGACGCCGATGCCTTCCGTGGTCAGCCCGTACATCTCCGTGCCGGGCGGCAGCGCCGCGTCGATCCGGGCCGCGAGCCCCGACGCGTCGGTGTCGACCGGGGCGCCCTCCAGGGCGCGGTCGATGGCGAGGATCGCCTCGTCCGGCTCGAGGAAGAAGTCGCCCGCGACCCGGACGTCCGCGAGGGCGCCGTCCCGCGTCTCCAGATCGACGACCACCAGCTTGCCGCCGGGAACCTTGTACTCGCCGTGCACGGACCCTCCCTCTCCCCGGTTCCCCGTAAGGGGTGAACCGGTCCAAAGCGTACTCCGCGGGGAAACGGAGGGTTAAGGGACGGACGGCCGGCATGTCAGACCGGCGTGCTTAGCTGGACGCATGACCGATGACTTCCTTGACCGCATCCTCGCCGGTGGTACGACCGAGGTGGAGGAGGCGGTCCGCAAGGCGGCCGCGGCCGAGATCACACCGCGCTTCCGCCAGCTCGCCGCGCACGAGATCGTCGAGAAGAACGGACCGCACGACCTGGTGACGGTCGCCGACCGGGCCGCGGAGGAGCATCTGACCGCGTCCCTGACGGCGCTCCTGCCCGGCTCCGTGGTCGTCGGCGAGGAGGCCGTCCACGCCGACCCCGCGGTCTACGAGGCGCTGCAGGGAGACGCCCCGGTCTGGATCGTCGACCCCGTCGACGGCACGCGCCAGTTCGTGCGTGGCGAGCCCGGCTTCTGCAGCCTGGTGGCGCTCGCCCGGCGCGGCGAGCTGCTCGCCTCCTGGACCTTCGCGCCCGCCCTGGACGAGATGGCGGTCGCGGTACGCGGACGCGGGGCGACGCTCAACGGAGCGCCGATACGGTCCGGCTCACCGGCGCCCGGGGCCGTTCTGGAGGTCGCCACCTCCCACCCCGACTACACCACCGAGGACCAGAAGCGCGCCCTGCTCGGCCTGGACACCGAGGGCGTCCGCCCGCGCCCCTGCGGTTCGGCCGGACTGGAGTATCTGGACGTGGCCCGGGGCGTCCTCGACGCAACCGCCTTCAGTTGGGAGTATGCCTGGGACCACGCCGCCGGACTGCTCCTGGTGACGGAGGCGGGCGGCGCCCACACGACCATCGCCGGCGAACCGTTCCGCATCACCGGTGGCAACGCGCTGCCGTTCACCGCGGCACGGGACCAGGCGACCGCGGACCGGATCCGGACGCTGCTCCGGGGGCGGTGAGGTCCGAAGGGGCCCGGGAATATCCTGAGAGCCCTGGCCATCGGCTGACGAAGGAGTCCGAAGGTGCCGTCGATGCTCGATGCCGTCGTCGTGGGGGCGGGACCCAACGGACTGACCGCCGCGGTGGAGCTGGCCCGACGGGGCTTCTCCGTCGCCGTGTTCGAGGCCGGATCGACCGTGGGCGGGGGTGCCAGGACCGAGGAGTTGACCCTCCCCGGGTTCCTGCACGACCCCTGTGCGGCCGTGCACCCGCTGGGATTCGGCTCACCCGTCTTCAAGACGATGCCGCTGGACCGGTACGGCCTCGAGTGGCTGCACCCCCGACTCCCCATGGCCCATCCCTGGGACGACGGCACCGCCGCCGTGCTCTCCCGGTCCGTCGCCGAGACCGCGGCCTCCTTCGGGCCGCGTGACGCCGGGACGTACCGCCGGCTCGTCGCCCCCTACCTCGGCAAGTGGGACACCCTGGCACGGGACTTCATGTCCCTGCCGCTCACGGCGCTGCCCCGGGACCCGCTCACGCTCGCCCGGTTCGGCCTCGACGGAATGCGGCCCTCGACCTGGCTCCTGCGCCGGTTCAAGGACGAGAAGGCGCGTGCCCTGTTCGCCGGGCTCGTCGGTCATGTCATCGCCCCGCTGGGCGGGTTCGCCACCACCGCGGTCGGCCTCGTCTTCGCGCTGGCCGCGCACGAGGGCGGCTGGCCGATGCCGCGCGGCGGCTCCCAGTCCATCTCGGACGCCCTCACCGCGTATCTGAAGGACCTGGGCGGCGCCGTCCACACCGACTACGAGGTCAAGCGGCTCGACGACCTGCCGCCGGCCCGCGCGTACGTCTTCGACACCTCGCCCACCGCCCTGGCACGGATCGCCGGATTCGGCGGCTACTACGACCACTACCGGTACGGCGCGAGCGTCTTCAAGGTGGACTACGCGCTGGACGGCGCCGTGCCGTGGACGGCGGAGGCACCGCGCCGGGCGGGCACCGTCCAGATCGGGCCCACCAGCGGCGAGATCGGCACCGCCCTGAACCAGGCGTCCTCCGGCATGGCCCCCCGCACGCCCTTCCTCATCACCGCCCAGCCCAGCCTCGTCGACCCCGGCCGCGCCCCCGAGGGCAAGCAGTCGTTCTGGGTGTACGGCCATGTGCCGAACGGCTGGCGGGGCGACCTCACCGATGCCGTGGAGCGTCAGATCGAACGCTTCGCCCCCGGCTTCCGCGACCTGGTCCTGGCCCGTGCCACCGCCGGACCGCCCGAACTCGCCGCCCGCAACGCCAACTACGTGGGCGGGGACATCGCCTGCGGCGCGGCCCGCGGACTCCAACTGCTGCTGCGCCCCAGGCTGTCGGCGCGTCCGTACGACACCCCGCACCCGGCGGTCTTCCTCTGCTCCGCCGCGACCCCGCCGGGCCCGGGTGTACACGGCATGTCCGGTCACAACGCGGCCAAGGCGGTCTGGCGCCGGCTGCGCGCGACACGGAACTGACGACCGTACGAGGGCCGGTGTCCGTACGGCCTCCGCGGTGTCCGAGGCGCCCGGCGGCCGTCCGCGCCGTCCGAATTCCCGAGGCGTCGGCGCGAGGACGGCGCGATGATGGCTCCATGAGCACAGAGCCGTCCCTCGTCCTCGTCTCCGGCGACATCACGGACCAGCACGTCGACGCCGTCGTCAACGCCGCGAACTCCTCCCTGCTCGGCGGGGGCGGCGTCGACGGTGCGATCCACCGCAGGGGCGGTCCCGAGATCCTGGCGGAGTGCCGCGCGCTCAAGGCCGGCCACTACGGCAAGGGCCTTCCCACCGGCAAGGCGGTCGCCACGACGGCGGGGCGCCTCGACGCGCGCTGGGTGATCCACACCGTCGGCCCGGTCTGGTCCCGGGACGAGGACCGGTCGGAGTCCCTGGCCTCCTGCTACCGCGAGTCTCTCCGGGTGGCCGACGAGCTGGGCGCCCGTACCGTCGCCTTCCCCGCCATCTCCACCGGGATCTACGGCTGGCCCATGGACGACGGCGCCCGCATCGCGATCGAGACCGTGCGGAGCACGGAGACGTCCGTCGAGGAGGTCAGGTTCGTCCTCTTCGACGAGGAGGCGTACCGGGCCTTCGCCCTGGCGGTCCGCGCCTCGTAGCCCCGGCGGGGGAACTCGGAAGGGCAGGCAGCCGTTTCCAGGGGGACGCGCGGCACACGCGCGGCGTGGACGGACGGCTAGCCGAGGTGGCACGGATGGCGATGTGGGACCGGATCAAGGACCAGGCCAAGGGGCTCCAGCAGCAGGCGCAGGGAGCACGGAGCGCCGGCGGTCACGGGCAGCCGGGCGCGGGGTCGGGTACGGGGTCGCGCGGAGGATCGAAGGCCCAGCTCGTCGGCGTGCTCAAGACCCAGCTCGCCTCCCTCAAGACGGAGCTCAAGAGCGGCGCGTACCGGGACGCGAGCATGGCCATGTGCGCGCTGGTCGCGGCCGCCGACGGGTCGGTCGATCCGGTGGAGCGGCAGCACGTGGAGTCGCTCATCCTGCAGAACGACGTCCTGCGGAACTTCCCGCCGGACCAGCTGCGGCAGCGGTTCAACAAGCACGTCGACCAGTTGACGTACAACTTCCAGCAGGGCAGGACGGAGGCCCTGCAGGAGATCGCCAAGGCGGCGAAGAAGCCCGTGGAGGCCAAGGCGGTCGTGCAGACCGGCTTCGTCGTCGCCGGCGCGGACGGCTACATCGCCCCGGCCGAGGAGCAGGTCCTCCGGGACGCATGCGCGACGCTCGGCGTCTCCCCGCAGGAGTTCGGCCTCTGACGCGGCCGGCCGGCGCCGGGGTGGTCGCCCCGGCCGCCGGCCGACGGCGGCGGCCCGGGAGGCCGCCTGGCATTCAGCCCCGGCCGCTGCCGCCCGGAGCCGTCGGGCGCGGGTAGATCCTGGACTGCTTCACGCTGCCGAAGGCGAAGCTGGACTCGATGGACGCGATACCGGGGATGGCGTGGATCCGGTTGCGCACCAGCGCCTCGTACGCCTCCAGGCTCTCGATCACGACCCTGAGCAGGTAGTCGCTGCTGCCGGCCATCAGATAGCAGTCCTGGATGTGCTCGATGAGGCCGACGTGCTCCTCGAACACGTTGACGGCCTCGGCGGTGTGGCGTTCCAGCCGGATCCGTACGAAGACGGTGATCGGCAGGCCGAACGCGACCTGGTCCACCATGGCCGTGTAGCCGCGGATCAGGCCCGCCTCCTCCAGGCGGCGCACCCGGCGCAGACACGGCGAGGGCGACAGCCTGATCCGGTCGGCGAGATCCTGGTTGGACAGCCGGCCGTCCTGCTGCAACTCGTGGATGATCTGCAGGTCCACCGCGTCCAAAGCCGCTCCTTCGTCATTCCTTGGCAGATTCTGCCCCCACGCTAGGGCTGGAGGGCAGAACTGGCAATCGGCTGCCCCGCTGAAAGCTCTACCGTTGCCCGGAGCAGTGGTGCGAGCAGGAGGACTCTTCGGTGGGTGGGATACGAACGGCGGCAGCACCGCCCGTGGAGACGCGCGGCGTCGGCCGGACCGGGTCGCTCTCGCCACAGGCCGTGGGCCTCGTGGCCCTGCTGCTCACCGTGGCCATCTGGGCCGCGTTCGCCCTCAGCGCCCGTGCGCTGAGCGCCTCCACGCTGCTGCCCGCCGACGCGGCCCTGCTGCGCTTCGGCGTGCCCCTCGTGGTCCTCGCGCCCGCCCTGTGGCGGCGCAGGCGCCGGCTGGCCGCGGTGCGGCCCGGCCCCGCCCTCAAGATCATCTGTGGTGCGGGGGTCCCGTTCTTCCTCGCCGCCATGTACGGCGGTTCGCTCACCTCGGCCGCGTTCGTCGGGGCGATCGTCCCCGGGATGGTCCCGCTGTTCGTCTCCGCCCTCATGGTCGCGGGCGGGAAGAGCGTCCCGCGCGGTACCCAGACGGCCGGTCTCGCGATGATCGTGGCCGGCGTCGTGGCGCTGGTGTGGCGGCACACGGCGGCGCTGGACGCGGACGCCCTGCTCGGCGTCGGCACGCTGCTGGTCGCCAGCGGGCTGTGGGCCCTCTACACCGTGGGGCTGCGCGAAGTGGACCTCGACCCCGTCGGGTCCATCGGACTGCTCTGCCTGCCCTCCTTCGCCGTCATCGCGCTCCTGGCCCTGACCGGGGTCCTGCCCACCGGAATCGCCCACGCGGCCGGCGGCGACATCGCGCTGTTCCTCGTCGTCCAGGGTCTGGGCGTCGGCCTGTGCGCCGGACTGCTGTACGCGTTCGCCATCCGCCGGCTGGGACCGGAGCGCAGCTCGGTCGTCGGCAGCCTCAGCCCGGTCGCCGTCGTGCTGCTGGCCGTCCCTCTCCTCGACGAGTCGCCGACCCTCTCCGTCCTGGTCGGCGTGCCCCTCATCACCCTCGGCGTCGCGCTCGCCAACCGGCGCCCCCGATCCAAGGTCTCCGCCCATGCTTGAGCTTCTGTCCGCCCCGCCCGTGGACCCGCTGTGGGACCTCGCCGCCGAGTTCGCCGCCGATCCGCGCCCCGAGCGCCTGAACCTCGTGCTCGGCGTCTACCGCGACCACACCGGGGTCACCCCCGTCATGGCGGCGGTCAGGGAGGCCGAGATACGCCTGGCGGAACGCTCCGCCTCCAAGGAGTACCGCGGGCTCTCCGGCAACACCGCGTTCAACCGCGCCATGCTCTCCATGGTCCTCGGCACCGACGCCCTGACCGCACGGGCCACGGCCGTCCAGACCGTCGCGGGCACCGGAGCCCTGCGTCTGCTCGCCGATCTCGTGAGCCGGACGCGCCCCGGCACCACGGTGTGGATCAGCGACCCCGCGTACGTCAACCACCGCCCCATCCTGGAAGGCGCCGGTCTCCGGGTCCGGACGTACGGCCGGCTCGACTCCACGGGTCTGCCGGACACCGCGGCCGTGCTCGACGACCTGAGCGCCGCCCGCCGGGACGACGTCGTCCTGCTCCAGGGCTGCTGCCACAACCCCACCGGAGTCGACCCCTCCTTCGACACGTGGGAGGAGCTGGCCGCACTCGCCGCGACCAACGGCTGGATCCCGTTCGTCGACCTCGCGTACCACGGGCTCGGCGACGGCCTCGCCGCCGACCTGCGGGCCACCCGGATGCTGGCCGAGCGGCTGCCCGAGGTGCTGATCGCCGTCAGCTGCTCCAAGAACTTCGGCCTGTACAGCGACCGCACCGGGTGCGCCATGGTCGTGGGCTCGTCGGGCAAGGCGCTGAGGCACGTCGAGACGGCGCTGCAGAACGCCGCGCGCACCCTGTACTCGATGCCGCCCGAGCACGGCGCGGCCGTCGTCGCCACCGTCCTGGAGGACGAGCGGCTGCGGGCCGCGTGGCTGGCGGAACTCGACGGAATGCGTCACCGCATCACGGCCAACCGCGCCGACCTCGTCGCCCATCTCGGGGCGCTCGGCCAGGACGAGCAGGCGACGTCGCTCGCGCGGCAGAAGGGCATGTTCTCGATGCTGCCGCTCACGCCCGACCGGATGGCCCTGCTGCGCGAGCGGTTCGGCATCTACGGCACGACCACGGGCCGCATCAACATCGCGGGCGTCTCCGCGCACCGCATCCCGTACCTGGCGCAGGGCATCGCCGCCGTGCTGGAGACGCCCCGCGCCATGTCGTCGGTCTGACCGTCACGCCTCCGGGGGAGCGGGGCGGCACAGCAGGGCGGCCGGGGAGGTCCGGGCACCGAACCGGGTGGTGAAGGCGATGCCCGCCGCGTACTCGCCGGGCAGGCACTGGCCCTTGTAGTGGCCGCTCGCGTACTCCCCGCCGGGCGTGCCCGCCGGGCGGTTGTCACCCCGGTCGAACCACACCGTCCGGCCGCCGCTCACCGGGAGCGCCGTACGGGCCGGGGCGCACAGGGCGGCCGAGACCCGTTCGCCGCGCAGGCTGTAGCCGATGAGGAACAGCCCCGCCGGGCACTGGAACTTGGTGTATCCGGTGGCCCAGTCGCCGCCCGCCGGGACGTGCGACTCGTCGCGGACGACCGTGTGGCCGCCGGTGCCGGCCCGCAGCGCCGAGCTCGCGCACAGCCCGCGGCCCCCGGTGTGGCTGAGCCCGGCCAGCCGGGAGCCGTCGGGACAGACGGCCTTGCGGGCGCCGCTGTCCCAGTCCCCGCCCGCCCGCACGCGCAGCGAGGCGTTGTGGTCGCGATGGTCGGTCGTCAGCTGGTACCAGGCGGGCGTGGCGGGTACGGCTCCGGTGCGGCCGGGCGTGCCGGACAGCCCGGTCCACGACGGGGTGCGCCAGTCACCCGCGTCCAGGACCCCGGTCCGCCGGCCCTCGGAGTCGTACCGCAGCAGCGCCCAGCTGTCCCCGCCGCCGCCACCGCTCCAGCCGACGAGCGGCCAGTACGCGTAGTCCACGTCGGCGTCGGTGAGCAGCTCGGTCAGGTTGCGGAACCAGTCACGCGGGCGGCTGTTCGTCTCGTCGGCGCCGATGCCGAACTCGCTGATCCAGACCGGGGCGGTGAAGTGCTTCCCCGTCTCGGCGGAGACGTAGAGCGCCTGGTCGTGGACGACCTGACGGAGCTGCTCGCGGCCGAGGTCCTGGTAGCGGAGGTCGCTGGTCTCGCCGATGCCCGTGGCGCCGCTGTGGTTCGGGCCGGTGTAGCCGTAGAAGTGGGCCGAATAGACGAGCTTGCCCGACACCACCAGGGTGTGCGAGAGGGTGCGGACCGGGGTGAGGGTGGGGCGGCCGTGCGGGAGGCCGTCCACCGGAATGCCCTGCCAGTTGATGCCCTCGACGACGATGAGCAGATCCGGGTTGGCCTCGGCCAGGATGCGGTCGCCGGCCTCCTGCGCGGCCGCGTGCCAGTCGTGGTTGTCGCCCAGGCCCCAGTTGGGGTCGTCCCAGATGTCGCGGCGGACCTCGTTGTACAGGTCGGCGCCGACCACGCGCGGGTTGGCGCGGTAGCGCTTCGCCATGAAGACCCAGTCGTCGGCCCACCGGGCGGTGGACTGCCCGCTGCTGTTCCAGCGTTCGTTGCCGTCCACCGCGCAGCACCAACGTGTCGTCACGGTGTGGTTGTTGAGGATGACGGCGAAGCCGTCGGCGGTGAGGGCGGCGACGACGGTGTCGAAGACCTGCAGCGGGGTCTTGCCGCGCAGGGCCGGATTGGCCGCCACGGCGCCGTCCGGCACGGGGGCCGTCGCGCGCATCTCGTTGGAGAAGGGGAGCCGGATGCTGTTCAGCCCCAGGGCGCGGAAGTCGGCGAGGAGGGTGGGCAGCGGGGTGCGGTCGAGGCCGAGAGGGATGCCGTGGGAGGGCTGCCCGGCATGATGGCTGCCCGGGTCGGCGATGTCGCCCGAGCCGTTCCAGGACCCTTGGGCGCCGTCCCAGTTGCCGGACCGGAGCCGGAATCGGTTGCCGTGGGCATCGACCACATGGCGCCCGCGGGTGGACAGCGGCGGGGTCCAGTCGACGGCGGCGTCCGCCCGGTCCGCCGCGGCCCGTACGGGCGGAAGAGGACCGGCCTGCGCCGCGGCACCCGGCATGGTCGGCACCAGCAACGCGCCCACCAGGAGGACGCCTCGGACCACACGTAACACGCTCTGCATCTCGTACCTGCCATGACGGTCGGGGAGTGGGCGCGCGCCAAGTTACCGGCGGGTCGGTAGGAGTGGAACCCACACGGAACGGAGCGGTGCCACAGCGCCCCGTTCCGACGGCTCGGATAGGGTGAATGGGAAGGAAGGCACCCCCCGGGGTTAGGTCGAAGCGTTGGACACTTTTCAGTCGCCGAGCGAGACGCCGGAACGGCCACCGGCGGCCATCGGATACGCGGGTGTACTGCGCGAGCTGCTGCCGATCGCTCTGTGGAGGGAGGACGCGGACGGGTGTGTCGTGGAGTGGTCGCTGGCCGCCCAGGACCTGCTCGGCCACCGCCCCGAGGACGTCCTCGGCCGCCCCGCGTCACCCATTCTGGTCCCCGACGCCAACCGGGAACTCGCCGATCAGCTGACCCTCCGTGTCCAGGCCGGAGAGACCGTCGTCGGCACCCTGCCCGTACGCCACCGCGACGGTCACCAGATCACCATGGAGATGTGGATCGTCCCCGAGGTCGACCCCCAGGGACGGCCCGGCGCGATGCTCATCGCGGTCGAGACCTCCGAGGTCCTGCGGATGCGGGACTCGCTCGCGGCCCTCCAGAGCCTCTTCACCCAGTCGCCCATCGGCCTCGCCACCCTCGGCCCCGACCTGCGGTTCCTCCGGGTCAACGACGCCCTCGCGCGGATGAACGGAGCCTCCGCCGAGGAGCACCTGGGCAAGCGGCTGACCGAGGTGGTGCCCGGCGTCAACGCCGTCGCCCTGGAAGCCACCATGCGGCAGGTCCTCGAACGCGGCGAGGCCGTCGTCGACGTCCGACGCACCGGACGGACCTCGGCCGACCCCGACCACGACAGGACCTGGTCCTGCTCCTACGCCCCGCTCCTCGACGGCTCGGGCCGACGGCTCGGCCTGATCGCCTCCCTCATCGACATCACCGAGGGCCAGCGGGCGCTCGTCGAGGCCGAACGGGCCCGGCGCCGCTTCGCCCTCCTCGCGGAGGCGGGCACCCGGATCGGTACCACCCTCGACCTGAGCCAGACCGCCGAGGAGATCGTCCAGGTCCTGGTGCCGCAGCTCGCCGACTCGGCCGATGTGCAGCTGCTGGAGAGCGTCATCGAACCCGACGAGGCGGGCGCCTCCAGCCATGGCCTGCTGCGCCGCCTCGCGGCCGTCTTTCCCGACCCGACCGCGCCCACCGCCCTGCTCGTCCCGGGACAGACCTTCCAGATCCCGCTCGGCACCGTGTACGAGCAGGTCATCACCGACGCCCGGCCGATGAACCTCTACCACTCCGACCTCCCGGCGCTCTTCCCCGACCCGCGCACCGACCCCCTGAAGGCCTACTTCCAGACCAACATCGGATCCGCGCGCATCGTCCCCCTCGTCGCCCGCGGCAAGGTGCTCGGCGCCGTCAGCATGACCCGCCTCAAGGAGCGCGAACCCTTCGACGAGCAGGACTGCGTCCTCGTCGACGAACTCGTCGCCCGCGCGGCCCTGAACATCGACAACGCCCGGATGTACACCACCCAGCGCGAGGCCGCCCTCACCCTGCAACGCAGCCTCACCAACAGCGCCCTGCCCAAGGTCGACGGCCTGGAACTCACCGGCCGCTACCTCCCGGCGAGCGACCACGACGTGGGCGGCGACTGGTACGACGTCATCGCCCTGCCCGAGGGCCGGACGGCTCTCGTCATCGGCGACGTCATGGGGCACGGCATCCACGCCGCGGCCGTGATGGGCCAGCTCCGTACCGCCGTACGCACCCTCGCCCGGCACGGGGTACCGCCCGCCCGGCTGCTGCGCTCACTCGACGCGGCCGTCGCCGACCTGGGCGAGGACGAGATGGCGACCTGTGTCTACGCCGTCCACGACCCGGCCACCGGAGGGGTCGTCATCGCCCGGGCCGGCCACCCCCCACCGGCCGTGGCCACGGCGGACGGGACGATCACCTTTCTGGAGGGCCCTCCCGGCACCCCGCTCGGCACCGGAGCCCAGGACTTCCGGACCGAGGAGCTGCGGCTCCCGCCGGGCAGCCTGCTGGTGCTGTACACCGACGGACTCATCGAGGCCAGGGACCGGGACCTCGACCAGGGCATGGACCAGCTCGCCCAGGCGCTGCTGCACATCGAGCAGCCGCTCAGCCAGCTGTGCGACGACATCCTCGAGCGACTGCTGCCCTGCGCGCCGCCGGACGACGTGGCCGTACTCCTGGCCCGTACGCCCCTGCGGTGACGGCGGGGCCACCCCTCACCAGGCCAGGTCCTCCAGCGCGTCGAGGTCCGGCACCGGGAGTCCCGGAAGCTCCGAGTCACGCGTGGTCAGGGGAAGTTCGGCCCAGATGACCTTGCCGCGCTGGGTGTAGCGGGTGCCCCACCGCTCGGCGAACTGGGCGACGAGGAACAGACCACGGCCGCCCTCGTCGGTGGTGGCCGCGTAGCGCAGATGCGGGGCGGTGCTGCTGCCGTCGGAGATCTCGCAGATCAGCCGACGGTCCCGGAGCAGCCGGACCCGGATGGGCTCGGCCCCGTACCGGATGGCGTTGGTGACGAGCTCGCTGAGGATGAGTTCGGCGGTGAACGAGAGGGAGTCCAGCTCCCAGGCGGCCAGCTGCGCGGCGCCCGCGTTGCGGATCCGGGAGACCTCGGCCGGGTCGGCGGGCACGTCCCACTCCGCGATCCTGTCGGCCTCCAGGCGCCGGGTGTCGGCGACCAGCAGCACGATGTCGTCGTCCGGAGCGGGTACGAGCAGCGCGGCCAGGACATCGGCGCAGGCCTGCTCCGGGCTGCGCCCCGTCGTGGCCAGCGCGTCGCACATCAGCCCGAGCCCCGTGTCGAAGTCCCGGTCACGATCCTCCAGGAGACCGTCCGTGAACAGCACCAGCCGGCTCCCTTCCGGCAGCTGCAGCTCGGTCACCTCGAAGGGCATCCCGCCCACCCCGAGCGGCAGGCCGGCCGGCACCTCGGGGAACTCCACCCGGCCGTCGCGATGGACCAGCGCGGGCCCGGGGTGCCCGGCCCTGGCCATGGTGCAGCGCCCGCTCGCGGGGTCGTAGACGACGTACAGGCAGGTGGCACCGGTCATCCGCTCGTTGCCCCCGTCCTCCTTGTCGTCGGCGTCGCCCGCACCGGCCTCGTCCCCGTACTCCCCTCCGGTGTCGGGCCGGTCGATCCGGTCGATCAACTCGTCGAGGTGGCCCAGGAGCTCGTCGGGCGGCAGGTCGAGGGTGGAGAAGTTGTGCACCGCCGTACGCAGCCGGCCCATCGACGCCGCGGCATGGAGACCGTGCCCGACGACATCGCCGACGACCAGCGCCACCCGGGCACCCGGCAGCGGGATCACGTCGAACCAGTCGCCGCCGACCCCGGCCTTCGCCGGCAGGTAGCGGTAGGCCACGTCGACCGCCGACAGCTCGGGCAGGACGCGGGGGAGCAGACTGCGCTGCAGCGCCACCGCCATCGCGTGCTCACGGGTGAACCGGCGGGCGTTGTCGATCGAGACCGCGGCCCGCGCGGTCAGCTCCTCCGCGAACGTCAGGTCCTCCTCCCCGAAGGCGTCGGCGCTCTCGGCCCGCCAGAAGTTGGCCATCCCCAGGACGACACCCCGGGCCAGCAGCGGCACGGCGACGAGCGAGTGCAGCCCGAACGCGAGGGCGTCCGTCGCCCCCTCGGGGTCCTGGGCCTGCCAGCCGTCGGCCGTCATCAGGTCCCCCACCAGCACCGCGTGACCGCCGTCGAGCGCCCGCGCCATCGGCGTCGTCGGCACGACGAACCTGATCACGTCGCCCACCGGCTGGAACGGATGCTCCGTCTGGGTGCCGTTCAACGCCGTACGACGCATCTCGGTGAACGCCCCCGACGGCTCCTCGCCGCGCAGCACCGGCTCCAGCAGCTCCACGGTGACGAAGTCCGCGAAGCGCGGCACCGCGACCTCCGTCAGCTCCTCCGCGGTCCGCACGACGTCCAGCGTCGTCCCGATCCGCACCCCGGCCTCGTACAGCAGCTGCAGCCGGCCCCGGGCCACCTCGGCCCGGCCCGAGACCGTGGAGAGCTCGGTCGAGTCCCGCAGGGTCATCACGGTCCCGGTCGGCCGGCCCCGGTACGGCTCCGTGGGGCGTACGTTGACGGCCAGCAGCCGGTCGCCCGCCAGATGCACCTCGTCGGTCACGACCCGCCCGGAGGAGAGCAGTGCGGCGGTACGGGGGTCCAGTCCCAGCTCGGTGACGTGCCGTCGCTCCGCGTCGGGCGCCAGGTCGAGCAGGCGGCGCGCCTCGTCGTTGGCGAGCAGCAGCCGGCGGTCCGCGTCGATGATCATCACACCCTCGCGCACCGCGTGCAGGACGGCCTCGTGGTGCTCGTTGATCCGGGTCATCTCCAGCGGGCCCAGACCATGGGTCTGCCGGCGCAGCCGCCGGCTCACCAGCGCGGCGCCGCCCACCGCCAGCAGCAGCGCCCCCGCGGCCGTGCCGAACAGCAGCGGCAGCTGGTCCTCGACCACGTTGCCGACGTTCTGGATCTCGACGCCCGCGCCCACCAGGCCGACGATGGCGCCGCCCTCGGTCCGTACCGGGACGATGGCCCGGACGGCGTCCGTCGGCTCCCCGGTGAAGACCTCCGTGAACGACTCACCGGCCCTGGCCCGTGCGATGTCGCCGGTGGCGCGCTGCCCGATCAGCTCGGGCCGGGAGTCCGTGTAGCGGATACCGTCGGGTGTCATCACGGCGAGGAAGTCGAGCCCCGAGGCCATGCGGGCGGCCTCGGCCCGCGCCTGGAGCAGGACGGTGGGATCGGGCGCCTTCAAGGAGTCCACCAGCCCCGGCGCGTGCGCGAAGGCCTCCGCCGCTGCGAGCGAACGGTTGCGCGCGTCACGCTCCGTGTCGTACCGGGCCTGGAAGAGCAGGGCCAGCGCCCCGGCGGTCACCAGCAGCACGACGATGACCGCCTGCAGGGCGAACACCTGCCCGGCGACGCTGCGCAGCCCCAGCCCCTTGGGTCGGCGGCCAAGACGTCCGGTCATGGGGTGCTTCTCGGAGGTTCGGCTGTCGTCACTGGTTCGTCTGTCACCCGTCCACTTCCTCGGTTTCCCTTCCATGCTGCTCCTGCCGGGGCGGGATATCGAGGCGAGGCGGGGCGTGATGGGGCCGTCGGGGCCGATCCGCGCGCGGGAACGTCCATGTCGTTTTCTCGCCAGCCGCCCGCCCGGGGATCCCCGATCCTGGAGTCATGCACACCGACACCGAGCGCTGCGTACGGGCCGTCCGGTCGAAGGACGCCCGCTTCGACGGCGTGTTCTTCACCGCCGTCCTGACCACGCGGATCTACTGCAGGCCCAGCTGCCCGGTCGTGCCGCCCAAGGCCGAGAACATGGTCTTCCACCCGAGCGCGGCCTCCTGCCAGCGCGCCGGCTTCCGGGCCTGCAAGCGCTGCCGCCCCGACACCAGCCCCGGTTCGCCCGAATGGAACGTGCGGGCCGACGCCGTCGCCCGGGCCATGCGGCTCATCCAGGACGGTGTCGTGGACCGCGAGGGCGTGCCGGGGCTCGCGGCCCGGCTCGGCTGGTCCACCCGCCAGATCGAGCGGCAGCTCCTCGCCGAGCTGGGCGCGGGACCGCTCGCACTGGCCCGCGCCCAGCGCGCCCAGACCGCCCGGCTGCTCATCGAGACGACCCCGATGCCCATGGCCGAGATCGCCTTCGCCGCGGGCTTCTCCTCCATCCGTACCTTCAACGACACCGTCCGCGAGGTCTTCGCGCTCGCGCCCGGGGAGCTGCGTGCCCGCGCCGCGCGGTCGCGGGGCGCCGCGGACGCCCCGCGCACCCCGGGCGTGATCGCGCTTCGGCTGCCGTACCGCGCGCCCCTCAACCCCTCCAACCTCTTCGGCCATCTCGCGGCGACCGCCGTCCCCGGCGTGGAGGAGTGGCGGGACGGCGCGTACCGGCGGACCCTGACGCTGCCGCACGGCCACGGCATCGTCGCCCTCGCGCCCCGGCCCGACCACATCGCCTGCCGGCTCTTCCTCACCGACCCACGCGACCTCACCCTCGCCATCAGCCGTTGCCGCTGGCTGCTCGACCTCGACGCCGACCCGGTCGCCGTCGACGAGCAGTTGTGCACGGACCCGCTGCTGGCCCCGCTGGTCGAGCGGGAGCCGGGCCGGCGCGTGCCACGGACCGTGGACGCCGCCGAGTTCGCCGTACGGGCCGTGCTCGGTCAGCAGGTCTCCACGGCCGCCGCCCGCACCCACGCGGCCCGGCTCGTCACCGCCCACGGCGTTCCCGTCGAGGACCCCGAGGGCGGCCTCACCCACCTCTTCCCGACCCCCGAGGCGCTCGCCGGGCTCGACCCCGAGTCCCTCGCGCTGCCCCGCAGCCGCCGCACCACCCTCCTCACCCTCGTCGAGGCCCTCGCCGACGGCTCCCTGAGCCTCGGCCCGGCCACCGACTGGGGCGAGGCCCGCACGCGGCTGCTCGCGCTGCCCGGCTTCGGCCCCTGGACCACCGAGGTCATCGCGATGCGGGCGCTCGGCGACCCCGACGCCTTCCTCCCCGGCGACCTCGGCGTCCGCCGCGCCGCCGAGGGCCTCGGGCTGCCCGCCACCCCGGCCGCGCTGACCGCCCGCGCCGCGCGGTGGCGGCCCTGGCGGGCGTACGCCGTCCAGTACCTCTGGGCCACCGAGAGCCATCCGATCAACCACCTCCCCGCCTGAGGAGCCGCGCGCCATGCCCACCGTCCAGCACACCGTCATCGACAGCCCCTACGACGCGCTGACCCTGGTCGCCGTCGACGGCGTCCTCAGCCGCATCCACATGACCGACCAGCGCCACCGCCCCGCCGAGGAGACCTTCGGCGAGCCCGACCAGCGCCCCTTCGGCGAGGCGATCCGCCAGCTCGACGCCTACTTCGCCGGTGAACTGACCGAGTTCGACCTGCCGTTGAAGCTGATCGGAACTCCGTTCCAGCGGCGGGTGTGGGAGCAGCTCACGCAGATCCCGTACGGCGAGACGCGCACCTACGGCGAACTGGCGGAGGCCCTCGGCAGCCCCGGCGCCTCACGCGCGGTCGGCCTCGCCAACGGCAAGAACCCCGTGAGCATCGTCGTGCCCTGCCACCGGGTGATCGGGGCGAGCGGCTCCCTGACCGGGTACGGCGGCGGGCTCGGCCGCAAGCGGCGGCTCCTGGCCTTCGAGTCGGGCTCCGCCGAGCCGGGCGCGCTGTTCTGAACCCGGACCGGGTGTGATGGCGAGCCCCGCTAGGGTTCGGCCGTATGACCGACCGCGTTCTGGAGCTCTTGCGCAGCCGCCCCGATCTGGCCGAACTGGCCGCGTTCCCGTTCAACTTCGATGTGGGCCGGGCGTACCACGTCGAGCCGGTGCACCTGGCGTCCGGCGCGTCGTTGGAGCCGATCGCCGGTGACGACACGGGCGGCACGTACTTCCTGAGCGGCGGAACGGCCGTGCTCCACGCATCCTCCGAGGGGAGCGCCGTGCTGCTCGCCGACAGCGTCGGCGAGGCGCTCGAGATGCGGATCCGGCTGCCCTGGTGGTGCGAGAACATCTCCTCCGAGCTCGGCGAGGAGGAGCTCCTCGCCGAGACAGGGGCGGCGGACGAAGAGGCGCGGGAGGAGTTCGCTCCCGAACTGGACGCCCAGCGAGCGGCGTTGATCAGCGGGCTCGGGCTGCCGGAGCGGCCGCTGGTCGAGCTCGTCGCCCTGTCGGAGTCGGCCGGCCGGCGCACCGAGCCGGATCACCTCCTGCTCAACTCCGACGAGCTGTGCGCGTACCGGCTGCACGAGTCGTACCGGCAGCCCCTGCGTGAGATCGTCCTCGCCCCGGGCCGGGAGGCGCTGGAACGGCTGCGCTCCGGCGACGTCGACGCGCGCCGGGAGGTCGCCGATGATGCGGTGCTGCGCGCGGCGACGGTACGAGCGGCGTGGTACGACCGACGGGACGGCGACCTGCCGCTGTTGCGGTTCCTGCTGGAGCACGAGAACGCCGAACGGACCGACTGGTACCGGGAACGGCGACTGGCCGCGCTCCTGGTGGCGGCGTACGGCCGGGCCGAGGACGTCCCGCTCCTGCGGGCGGCCACCCACGGGGAGGTCACCGACAGCGCCGGAGGCGTGGAGTGGGCCCGCGCCGGGGTGGCCGAGGACAGCGAGTTCACCTGGATCGAACTGGCCCACCGCCAGGGGCGTACCGAGCACGCCCGGGTCGCCCTGATCCGGATGCTGGACGACACGGGCCCGGACGCGGACCGGCTCCGGGAGCTGAGCCGTGCGCTGGAGCGCCTCGGCGACCACGCACAGGCGGCGCGCGCCCAGTTCGACCTCCTCTCGCTCCAGGACACGGTCCGGGGGCGGGCCACGGAGGCCTACGTCCTCGCCCGCCTGGAGCGCCGCAAGGGCGACCTCGCGGCGGCGGGGCGGGCACTGGAGCGGGCCAGGGCCGCGGTCGGCGCCGACGCCACCGAATGGCACCGCCGGGGCGTGGGCCGGCTCATCACGGAACAGCACCTGGAGCTGACGCTCGCCGCCGTCGAGGCGGGCGACACGAACCTCGCGAAGGCGACGATGGCGCATGCGGCAGTGCTGCTGGACAGGATCGCCAAGCCGTCGGTCAAGGCGCTCGGTCCGCTGTCCGCACGGGCGAAATGGGCGGTGGCCGGGCTGCGCCGCTCCGACGGCTGACCCGGCCTCCGCCCTCAGGCCCCGAGGCGTGTCAGCAGTGCCGGCAGCGAGGTTCCGATCGGCTCCCGGACGATCTCGTCGGCGATCTCGTCGTACGGAGTGGGCTCGGCGTTCACGATGATCAGCCGGGCTCCGTGCTCGGCGGCGATGCCCGCGAGGGAGGCCGCCGGCTGGACCTGGAGGCTCGTACCGACCGCGACGAACACCTCGGTGGCCTTCGCGATCGACATCGCCTCGCCCAGCACCACCGGGTCGAGCCGCTGGCCGAACATCACGGTCGCCGACTTCAGGATTCCGCCGCAGCTCAGGCACTTCGGGTCGTCCTCGCCGGCCTTCACCCGCTCCAGTGCCTCGGCCATCGACGAGCGGGCATGGCAGCCGGTGCAGACCACCGACCGGGCCGAACCGTGGAGTTCGAGGACCTTGCGGTCCGGCACCCCGGCGATCTGGTGCAGCCCGTCGACGTTCTGCGTGATCACCCGGAGCGCGTTCCCGGTCCGCTCGAACGCGGCGACGGCCCGGTGCGCCGCGTTCGGCTCGGCGCGCAGCACCGGCCCGTCGAGACGCATCCGCCACGCCCGGCGCCGGATCTCCGGATCGGCCATGTAGTGGTCGTACGTGGCGAGCTTCTCGGCCTCCGGGTCACGCGTCCACACGCCGTTGGGCCCCCGGTAGTCCGGGATGCCGGAGTCCGTGGAGATGCCTGCCCCGCTGAGGATCGCGACCATGGTCATACCGGGAGCGTAGGCAGGTCCGCGTGGCTCCCGCGAACGGATTAACGGGTGTGCCGTGCAGGCCGAGGCCAGGGCCGCCCCTCGCACTCGACGCCGAACCCCGCGGCCTCGTTCAGCGCGGTGCCCGACCGTTCTCCAGCTCCGCCGGGCCCCGGCCGGTCGCGAGGACGTCCAGGGCGACGAGGACGCGCAGAGCCAGGCTTCCCGGGAGGTGGGCGGTGACCTCGTCGCGGGTGATCAGCTTCCAGGACAGCAGCTCCTCCTCCTCGAGCCGGATCTCGGCGAACCGCTCGTCCGACAGCACCCCGCCGTCGTACACGTACGCCACGATGGGCGGCCGCTCCGCGCCGTGCACCCAGTCGACCGCGAGCAGCGGTCCCAGCTCCACGTCCAGGCCGATCTCCTCGGCCGTCTCGCGGCGTGCCGCCTGACGGGGCGTCTCGCCCGCGTCGGACTCGATCGTCCCGCCGGGCAGCGCCCACCCCTCGCGGTAGTTCGGCTCGACGATCAGGACGCGGCCCGCCGCGTCCCGGAAGAGAGCGGCGGCGCCGGCGAGGACACGCGGCAGGGTGGCGATGTACGCGGCGTAATCGGTCGTCGTCATACCGTCAGCGTAGCCAGCCGCAGCGTCCGCTCCGCCAACTCGCCGATCCGCACCCCGTCGAAGCCGAACACCGCGCTGCGCACCCGGTCCCGCAAGGGCTCCGACCATTGCGGAGGGATCGCCGCCGCACCGCACATCACCCCGGCCACCGAGCCCGCCGTCGCTCCGTTCGAGTCCGTGTCCAGGCCGCCGCGGACCGTCAGGGCGATCGTCGTGGTGAAGTCGCCGCCGCCGTACAGCAGTCCGGCCGTCAGCACCGCCGCGTTGGGAACGGTGTGGATCCAGCCCAGGCCGGCCGTCTCCTCGGCGAGCACGGAGAGGGTGTCGGACCACTCCACCTTCGACTCGTACAGGGCGATCGTGTGCCGCACCGTCCGCGCCAGGCGGCTGCTCGCCGGGATCCGCTCCAGCGCCGTCTCCAGAGCTGTGCGCACGTCCGGCGCCGTGAACGCGGCGGAGATCAGCGCCGCCGCCCACATCGCGCCGTACACCCCGTTGCCCGTGTGCGACAGCACCGCGTCCCGCCGGGCCAGCGACGCGGCCCGGCGCGGATCGCCTGGGGAGGTCCAGCCGTAGACGTCCGCCCTGATCAGCGCACCGATCCACTCCTGGTGCGGATTGTCGTACGTCGCGGTGAGCGGCGGCTTCAGACCGTTGGCGAGATTGCGGTACGCCGTCCGCTCGGCGGTGAACGTCTGCAGATAGGGCAGGCGCAGCAGCCAGAGCTCGCCGACCTGTTCCGTGGTGAAGGCGAAGCCATGGGTCTCCAGGAGGTGCAGACCGAGCACCGAGTAGTCGACGTCGTCGTCCCGGCAGCTCCCGTCGATCCGCCCGCGCACGCACTGCGGCCACTCGGGCCGCAGCTCGAACCCCGCCGCCAGGGCGTCCGCGGGCGGCGGCGGCAGGTAGTCGGCGAGCGGGAGCGCGTCGGTGAGCCGCAGGTACCGGTCGATGTGCTCGGGAGTCCAGTGATCGCCCCGCTCGACCGGCTTGCCGAGCATGTTCCCGGCGATCCGTCCCGTCCAGCCGCCGAGGATGCGATCGGCGAGTTCGTCGTGCGTGAGCGCCATACGTCCGGTGTACCGAATCACCCGTCCCGGCGCGCGCCGACGCGTCCGGGCGTTCGGATAGCCCCCTTATAGTGCGGAATATCGTCTTATCAGGGGGTGGCATGGTGTCGGCGGGTGCGGATAGGGTCGGCTCGGCGCGACTGCACGTTCGAAAGCAAGGGATGCAAGGTGACGGACGGAGCAGTAACTGAGGTCGCACGCGTACTCGTCGCGGCCGACAAGTTCAAGGGCTCGCTCACGGCCGTACAGGTCGCGGAGCGGGTCACAGCAGGTCTGCGACGGGTCGTCCCGGAGCTGGAAGTGGAGACCCTGCCGGTTGCGGACGGCGGCGACGGTACGGTCGCGGCCGCCGTGGCGGCCGGTTTCGAACGCCGTGAGGTACGGGTCACCGGGCCCGTCGGCGACCCCGTGACGGCGGCGTTCGCGCTGCGCGGCACCACGGCCGTCGTGGAGATGGCGGAGGCCTCGGGCCTCCAGCTGCTTCCGACGGGCGTCTTCGCGGCCCTCACGTCGACGACGTACGGCTCCGGCGAGCTGCTGCGCGCCGCGCTGGACGCGGGCGCGACGACGATCGTCTTCGGCGTCGGCGGCAGCGCGACGACGGACGGCGGGGCGGGGATGCTCGCCGCGCTCGGCGCGGTGTTCCTGGACGCGCAGGGCGAGCCGGTGGGCCCGGGAGGAGCCGCGCTGGCGTCGCTCGCCTCCGCCGACCTGTCCGGTCTCGACCCGCGCTTCGCCTCGGTGGACCTGATCCTGGCCAGTGACGTCGACAACCCGCTGACCGGCCCGAAGGGCGCCCCGGCCGTGTACGGCCCGCAGAAGGGCGCGTCCCCCGAGGACGTCGAGACGCTGGACGCGGCGCTCGCGCACTTCGTGACCGTCCTGGAGAAGGCCATCGGCCCCAAGGCGGCGGAGTGCGCGGTCGCGCCCGGCGCGGGTGGTGCCGGCGGTATCGGATACGGCGCTCTCGTCGGCCTCGACGCGAGCTTCCGCCCCGGCATCGAGCTCATGCTCGACGTCCTGGGCTTCGCCCCGGCCCTGGAGCGGGCCACGCTCGTCATCACGGGCGAGGGCTCGCTCGACGAGCAGACCCTGCACGGCAAGGCCCCGGCCGGCGTCGCCGCGGCCGCCCGGGCGGCGGGCAAGGAGGTCGTCGCGGTCTGCGGCCGCCTGGCCCTCGCCCCCGCGACCCTGGGCACGGCCGGCATCCGCCGCGCCTACCCGCTCACGGACCTCGAGCCGGACACGGCGAAGTGCATCGCGAACGCGGGCCCGCTCCTGGAGCAGGTCGCGGCGAACATCGCGCGCGACTTCCTGGCGTAACGCCGACGCGGGCGGGGTGGGGGAATCCACCCCGCCCCTCACCCCGCCGCCGTCAGGCGGAACGCGTCCAGGGCCAAGGTCATCTCCGTGAGGTCCCGCGGTCGGGACAAGGACCTCGACGTCAGCTGCTCCAAGCGGCGGAGGCGGTTGAAGACCGTGTTGCGGTGGCAGTACAGACGCCCCGCCGCCCGCCCCGCCGACCCCTCGCAGTCCAGCCAGACGTCCAGGGTCTCCAGCAGGACCGCCCGGTCCGCCGGATCCAGCTCCAGCAGCCCGCCCAGCACGTCTGTGACCAGCAGCCCGGCCAGCTCCGGCTGGCCCACCACCAACGCCCCGCCCATCCGGCGGTCCAGCCGCACGACCTGGTGGGTATCGGGCGGGCACGTCCGCAGCGCCAGCTCCGCGAGGCGCCGCGCACGACCCAGCTCCGACAGACCCGTGACCACCGGGCTGATCCCGCCGGGACCCGGGCAACGGCCCTCCAGGAGCTCCGACAGCGCGTCCAGGCCCGTGCCCTCCGCCAGCGACACCACCCCGAACTCGCAGTCGGCCCCCATCCGCCACAGGAACCGCACTCCGGCCCCCTGCACCCGCCGGTGGAACGGCTCCGGCACCTCCCGGCGGTCGTGGCGCAGCACCACCACCGCGTACCGCCCGTGCTCCGGCAGGTCCAGGCCCGCCGCCGCGCGTGAGGTCACCTCCGGCGAGCGCTGCCCCTGAAGCAGGGCGTCCAGGAGGGCCTGGAGCTGCTCGTCCGTACGGCGCCGCAGCTCCAGCTCCGTCGACCGGTACGCCTCCGACGCCGTGTCCGCCTGCGCGTCCACCGCCGACCACACGATCGTCGCCGACTGCGTCAGCGCGGCCAGTCTCGGCGGGAACGCCGACGCGTCCTCGATCAGCGCGTCCCAGACCAGATGCCCGGCATGCCGGTACGCATGCACCACCAGCTCCACGGGCATCCCCTGCTCGGCCCGCCGCCGCCCCATCTCGTCCGCGTGTTCCAGATCCCGCCGCGGCGAGTCCCGGGGCGCCGAGATCATCTCGATCCCGATCCGCATCGCCTCGTGGGCCTCCTGCCAGTGCTGGTCGTACGGCACGATCCGGCCGTACGCCGGCTCGTACGCATGCAACTCCCTCAGATGCTCGTCCACCAGCTCGGGCAGCCGCTCCAGAAGCGCCGTACACGCCTCCGCCAGCAGCTTCCAGTCATCGCCGGTCCGCGGTCTGCGCCGTCCCATGCCCGGAGGATGCCACCCCGCACCCCTTCCCGACAGGCCCCTGACACGCGGTGTTGTGCGCGTGCACAACCCACCGCCGCGCCCGCTGGTCACCGGCAGCGTTTCGGCCGCCGCACGTGGACGCACGGCCCCACGCGGTGTTGGGGTGAGCGCCACTGAACGGGCCCACGGAAGGGGAACCATGGGAGGTACCGCACTCGCCCTCGAGGTGGCGGACCTGTCGGCGGGATACGGACCGGTTCGCGCCCTGCGGCAGGTGTCACTCGCCGTGCCGGAGGGCAGCGTCGTCACCGTCCTCGGCGGCAACGGCGCGGGCAAGTCCACGCTGCTGCGGGCCATCTCGCGCACACTGCCGTTCCACGGCGGAGCCGTCACCTCCGGCACCGTCAGCCTGGGCGGCCGGGCGATCGGCGGGCTCGCACCCGACCGGATCGTGGCCGCAGGGGTCTCCCAGGTGCCGGAAGGCCGTCAGGTCTTCGCCCGGATGACCGTCGAGGACAACCTGCGGGCGGGAGCCCTCGGCGCGCCGGGAGACCGCGCCGCCAGGGGGGCGGCCCTGAAACGGGTCCACGAACTCTTCCCCGTCCTTGCCGAGCGCGCCCACCAGCGCGCCGGGCTGCTCAGCGGCGGCGAACAGCAGATGCTGGCCGTCGGTCGCGCCCTGATGGCCTCGCCGAAGCTGCTGCTCCTGGACGAGCCCTCGCTCGGCCTCGCGCCGCTGATGGCCGCCCGGATCGCCGACACCATCCGCGAGATCAACGCCCAGGGCACGGCCGTGCTGCTCGTCGAGCAGAACGCGGCGCTCGCGCTGCGGCTCGCCTCCCGGGCGTACGTCCTGGAGGTCGGCGAGGTCACCCTCTCCGGCCCGGCCGCCGAACTCGCCGCCTCCGACGAGGTCCGCCGCCGCTACCTGGGCGTCGTGGACGAGGACGCCGCCGCCGACGCGGCGGGCGCCGCGACCACGCACCCGGTCCTGGCCCGCTGGGAGGGCGGCCGATGACGACGACCGCCGCCCCGCCCGCGGCCGGCCGCACACCGCGCGCCGACGCCTTTCGCCCGATGCCGTCCCGTGGGGAGAACCGATGAGCCAGCTCCCGCCTCCCGGCGAGGCGGCCGCCGAGACGGACCGGGCCACCGCCGTGTCCGTACCCGCCCTCGAAGTCCGTGACCTGACCGTCCGCTTCGCCGGGCTCACCGCCCTCGACTCCGTCGGCTTCACCGTCCGGCCCGGCACCGTCCACGCCGTCATCGGCCCCAACGGCGCCGGCAAGTCCACCTGCTTCAACGTCCTCTCCGGGGTCTACAAGGCGACGTCGGGCAGCGTCCGCTTCGGCGAGCACGAGCTCACCGCGCTGCCGCCGCACAAGATCGCCGACCTCGGCGTCGCCCGCATCTTCCAGAACCTCGCGCTGCCGCCCCGCGCCACCGTCGAGGACAGCCTGATGCTCGGGCGCCACCGGCTCACCCGGACCGGCTTCGTCGCCGCCGGGCTCCGGCTGCCATCCGCCGCCCGCGAGGACGCCCGCCACCGTGCGAGGGTCCGCGAGATCGCCGCCTTCGTCGGTCTGGAGAAGCAACTCGCCCAGCCCGCCGGATCGCTCCCGTACGGGCAGCAGAAGCTGGCCGAACTGGCGCGCGCCCTCTGCATGGAGCCCAAGCTGCTGCTCCTCGACGAGCCCGTCGCCGGCATGACCGCCGACGAGCGCCGCCGTACCGCCGCCGTCATCGCCGGCGTCCGCGACAGCCTCGGGATCTCCATCGTCCTCGTCGAGCACGACATGGGAGTGGTGATGCGGCTCGCCGACGCCGTCACCGTCCTCGACTTCGGCCGTCGCATCGCCGACGGCGCCCCCGGCGACGTACAGAACGACCCGGCGGTCGTCCGCGCCTATCTCGGAGAGGAGACCGCCGAGTGACCACCTTCGCCGAACTCCTGCTCAACGGCGTCTCGTTGGGCTCCATCTACGCCCTCATAGCCCTCGGCTTCGTGGTGATCTTCCGCGCCACCGAGGTCGTCAACTTCGCCCACGCCTCACTGCTGCTGGCCGGCGGCTACTTCACCGCCGTGCTCCATGACGACATCGGCTTCTGGCCGGCGCTGCTCGTCGGCATCGGCGGCGCGGCCCTGGTCGGCGCGGCCGTCGAGTTCCTCGTCATGCGCCGCTACCGCGGCTCCGACCACAGCGTCCTCGCCATCGTGACCATCGGCGTCGACATCCTGCTGGCCACCGAGCTGACCCGCCGCATCGGCACGGACATACTCTCGCTCGGCGATCCCTGGGGCGACGCCGTCGTCACCTTCGGACCGGTCACGATCGCCCAGACCCGGATCGCGGCCTTCCTCGCCGCGGCCCTCCTCATCACCGCCTTCCTCCTCGCGTTCCGCTACACCTCCTGGGGCGTCGCCATGCGGGCCGCCGCCGAGAACCAGGAGACCGCGGCCCTGATGGGCATCCGGCTCGGCCGGGTCTCGCTCGGTGCCTGGGCGGTGGCCGGCGGACTCGCCGCCGTCGCCGCCCTCTTCCTCACCGTCTTCCCGACCCCCGGCCTGGAGCGCACCACCTCGTTCGCCGCGATGAAGGCCTTCCCCGCCGCGATCCTCGGCGGCCTCGACTCCACCACCGGCGCCCTCGTCGGCGGACTCCTGGTCGGCGTCACCGAGTCCCTCGCCACCGGCTACCAGGGCGATCTGACCTTCCTCGGCCGGGGCATCGGCGACCTCGCCCCGTACCTCGTGATGGTCGCCGTGCTGCTGATCCGCCCCGCCGGACTCTTCGGCACGAAGGAGTTGGCCCGTGTCTGACGCGCTTCCCCGCCGTGGAGTCGCCACGCTCGCCCGACCCCGCGTCTACGGATGGGCCGTCGCCGGCCTCGTCCTCGCCGCCTTCCCGTTCTACCTGGACCGCTTCTGGCTCCAGGCCGGGCTCTTCGCCATGGCCGCCGCGATCGGAGCCATCGGGATCAACCTGCTGACCGGCGCGACCGGCCAGCTCTCCATGGGCCACGCCTTCTTCCTCGCCGTCGGCGCCTACGGCTACTGCGCCTTCGCCGGCGACGGGAAGGACGACCTCACCGGGTTCGGACTGCCGGGCTGGCTCGCCGCCGTCCTGGCCGTCGCCCTCGCGGGTCTCGCGGGCGGCGTGTTCAGCCCCATCGCGGGCCGGCTGAGGGGCGCGTACCTCGGTATCGCCACCCTCGCGCTGATCTTCATCGGCCAGCACGTCCTCTTCAACGCCCACGATCTCACCGGCGGCTTCAACGGACGCGCGGTGCCCCCGCTCAGCCTCTTCGGGATCACTTTCGACGACAGCGAGCTCCTCGTCGCCCAGGTGCCCTTCGGCTCGGCCGAGAAGCTCTGGTACCTCGGCCTCGTGCTCCTCCTCGCGGGAGCCCTGTTCGCCCGCGGAGTCCTTCGCGGCCGTCCCGGGCGCGCCATGAACGCCATCCGGGACCACCGGATCGCCGCCGGGGTCATGGGCATCCCCGTGGCCCGCTACCGGGCAGCCGTCTTCGTCCTGTCGTCCATGTACGCGGGCCTCGCCGGCGTCCTGCTCGCGCTGGTCTTCCAGCGGACCGTGCCGGAGTACTTCGGCATGATGCTCTCCCTCGAGTACCTGGCCATGATCGTCATCGGCGGTCTCGGTTCGGTCGCCGGTGCGGTGATCGGAGGCGTCTTCGTCTCCCTGCTCCCGCAGCTCCTCAACCGGTACAGCGACGCGCTTCCCCTGGTCTCCGCCCCCGGGACGGGCGGGATCGCACCGGGGGAGGCTGCCCGCTATCTCTACGGCGCCGCCGTCGTCGCGGTGGTGCTCTTCCTGCCCGGTGGCCTGGTCCGGCTGGCCGCCCGGAAACCCAAGCGAACCGCCAAACCCTCGCACTCCTCTGGGGAGGAACGATGATCCACCGACGACAGGCGACCAGAACCACGGCCGCCGCGCTCGCCACCCTCGTCGCCCTGACCGCCGCCGGCTGCAGCTCCAAGGCCAAGAGCGGCGACGACAACGGCACCGGCGCGGGCGGGGTGAAGGCCGGCAAGGGCGTCACAGACAAGACCATCGCGCTCGGCGCGCTCACCGACATGACCGGCGTGTACGCCACGCTCGGCAAGAGCGTCACGCAGGCCCAGCAGCTGTACGTGAAGCAGGTCAACGCGGCCGGCGGCATCTGCGGCCGGCAGCTGGAGCTGACGGTCCGTGACCACGGCTACGACCCGCAGAAGGCGCTGTCGGCCTACACCGAGCTGGAACCGAAGGTGGTCGGCTACACCCAGTTCATCGGCTCCCCGTTCGTCGCCGCCGTCAAACAGCGCGTCGACGGCCAGGACAAGGGGCTCGTGCTGCCGCAGGCATGGTCGGCCTCGCTGCTCGGCTCCCCGTACATCCGTGTCCTCGGCTCCACGTACGACGTCGAGACGATCAACGCCGTCGACTTCCTGGTCAAGGAGAAGGGGCTGAAGTCGGGCGACAAGCTCGGCCACGTCTACTTCGAGGGCGACTACGGCGAGAACGCGCTGGCCGGCTCGAAGTACGCGGCCGAGAAGGCGGGGCTCACGGTCGTCGAGCAGAAGATCAAGCCCACCGACAACGACATGTCGGCGCAGGTCGCGGCGCTCAAGCAGGCCGGGGTCAAGGGCATCGTCATCAGCGCCGGCCCGCGCCAGGCCGCCTCGCTGGTCGGCGTCGCGGCGGCGACCAAGCTGCTGGTGCCGATCATCGGCAACAACTCGGCCTTCGCCCCGCAGTTGCTCGGCACCCAGGCCGGTCCCGCGCTGGAGAAGATGTACTGGTTCGCCTCCCCGGCCCTGCCCATCGGGGCGGACACCCCGGCGGCGAAGAAGCTCGTCGCCGACTACAAGGCCGCGTACCCGAGCGACAGCCTCGACAACGGCATCGTGGCCGGCTGGACGGCGGCCAGCGTCTTCGGCGAGGCCCTGAAGAAGGCCTGCGCCTCCAAGGACCTCACCCGTGAGGGCATCGACAAGGCGCTGCTGACGCTCAACAGCTACGACGCGGGCTTCGGCAAGCACGACTTCAGCGACCCGAAGGCCCCGTCCTCCCGCGAGTCGGTCATCCTGCAGCCGGACAAGACGATCCCCGGCGGTATGCGCACGGTCCGCCAGCCGGAGGTCTCGGAGGCGGCGAAGGGCTTCACCCCGAAGGTGGGCTGAGCCCCGAGGTAGGTATCGCCCCGTCGCGCCACCCGCGCGGCGGGGCGATACGCGCTGTCCGGCCGGAAGCCCCCCGGGAACCGGTGCCGGCGGCCGTAGGCCCGCCCAGGGCGGCCGTCACGGCCCGCCGGCGCGTACCGGGTCTCCCAGGGGCA